>JAIDEF010000390.1 GCA_029054965.1 Eubacterium sp. | reverse complement strand
CTTTTATGCATTTAATATTGTATAATTAAATTGTTAGTCTGAATTGATACAAAAAAGGAGATTACATATGCAGTATAATATAAAAACAGATAATTATAAGAACTTTTCGGTTTTCAAAGATAATGTAATGCTTCCGCGTTCATATTTCATTCCCTTTTCGTCTCTTAAAGAGCTTGATGGCACTGACATAAGAAATGAGCGTTACAGCTCATCGATGGTTGAATGTCTTTCAGGTGAGTGGGATTTTATTTATTATAAAAACTGTCTTGAAATACCTGTTGACTTTAAAACTGATGAAATTGCTTTTGACAAGGTGAACGTTCCGTCTGTATGGCAGCATACAGGATATGAGCCGCCTTACTATGTTAATCAGCGTTATCAGTTCAAACCAAATCAGCCTGAAATTCCTGAGGACTGCCCGGCAGGTGTTTACAGAAAAATTATTAATATTGAGGATGCTTCGCTGAATTACTACATCAGCTTTTTAGGTGTTGCAGGGGGCTTTGACCTTTTCTGCAACGGCAAATATGTTGGCTACAGTGAAGGCAGCCACAACACCTCACAATTTGAACTGAATGAATTTGTCAATGAGGGTGAAAATGAACTTATTGTTGTTAACTATAAGTGGTGCAACGGCACATATCTTGAGGCACAGGATATGTTCAGATGCAACGGTATTTTCCGTGATGTTCTGCTTTACAAAACAGGTGCAAATTCGATTTATGATTTTGAGCTGAAAACTGAATATATCAGTGATAAAAAATATAAGCTTGAGGTTAAGCCTTCATTAAAGCTTACTGATGACTGCCAGTTCACTGCATTTTTATATGATGACGGCAAGCTGATTGCATCAAATTCCATTGAGGTTACACCAAAGGAAATTGACAAAATATCATTTGAGTCACTTGATGTCAGCGAGTGGTCTGCTGAAATGCCGTATCTCTATGACCTTATAATTACACTTTCACAGGGTGAGGATATTATTGAGGTTGTCAAGAAAAATATTGGCTTTAAGCATATTGATATTCAGGGGAATGTGTTTAAGTTTAATAATCAGCCGATTAAGCTTTTAGGTGTTAATCATCACGACACTAATCCAAAGACAGGTTATGCAATGACTGTTGAGGATATGGAGAATGATGTAAGGTTGATTAAGGAATATAACGGCAACTGTGTTCGTACCTCTCACTATCCTCCCGATCCGTCTTTCCTCGATTTATGTGATGAATATGGTATCTATGTTGTTGATGAGGCGGATATTGAAACCCACGGCTTGGAGGCGGAAACTCTTAAACGTGGTGCGTGCTCGCATAATCCTAAATGGCAACAGCATTATTGGGACAGAGTTTACAGAATGTTTGAGCGTGACAAAAATCATCCGAGTATTACAATGTGGTCACTTGGTAATGAGGCCCACGGCTATTTAAATCAGGATTACTGTTATGACGAGCTAAAAAAAATGACCTCAATTCCTATTCATTACGAGGGTGTATGCAGAACGAAGCGCTGGGCATATGATGTTCTGTCACAGATGTATACTGCACCGTCAATTTGTGAAAAAATTGCAAAGGGCAGCGGCTTATCGTCAAAGTATTATAAAAAGCCATTTTATCTTTGTGAGTATGCTCATGCTATGGGTGTCGGTGCTGGCGAGCTTGAAAGATATGTTAAATGCTTTTACAGTTCATCCAATATGATGGGCGGCTGTATCTGGGAGTTTGCAGACCATGCCGTTTATCACGATAATGGTGATTATGAATATACCTACGGCGGTGACCACGGCGAGTTAAAGCATGACAGCAATTTCTGTGTTGACGGTCTGTTCTTCCCTGACAGGGCACCGCATTCAGGTGCATTGCAGATGAAGGCATGCTATCGTCCCGTAAGAGCAAAGAGAATAAATAACAATACATACAGCTTTTTTAATCACAGATATTTTGAAAATGCAGTGCTTACTGTTAAATATTCAGTACTTGAAAATGGTGAGATTACTGAAAACGGCGAATTTAATCTTGATATCAGTCCACAGCAGTCACAGGAAATCAAGCTTGACAACATAAGCTTTAACAGTAAAAACAATACTGTTATTCAGTTTGAATATCTTGACAATGATTTCAAGGTTGCCGATGAGGAAATCGGGCTTTCTTCAGGTAAATTGCTGTTTGACAGCAAGGGCAGAACTGCACCGAGGGTGCAGGCAAGCGAGAAGAGACTGTTTATCTATTTTGATAATGGCTCTATGATTTTTGATAAGAATACCTGCTGTATTGATTCTTATACTATAAATGGCAGGGAGATGTTTAATCAGCTTCCAGATGGTGACTTTAAGGGACTTGGTTTACAGTTTTACCGTGCACCGCTTGATAACGATATGTATATTAATAAAATCTGGGAAAAGTTCAGGCTTGATAATACATATTCCGTGAACAGCGGATGTACTTGTAATGAAAACAGTGACTGTTTTAAAATAAGCTTTAAATCTACTGTTCAGACATCTAATAAGAAAAAGGTTGCAGCAGTTCAGGTTACATATAGTATTTACGGTGACGGAACTATAAAGGCTGACTATAACATTCTGTCAGGCGGAAGGGTAGCTATGATACCGCGTTTTGGTGTTCAGCTCGAATTGAAAAAAGAATTAAACAAGGTTAAGTATCTTGGTCTGGGTCCTGTGGTTAATCTGCCTGATTTCAAGGAACACACGTTGACCGGTGTTTATGATAATACTGTACAGGGAATGTATGAGGATTATATTATGCCCCAGGAAAGTGCTACAAGATGCAACACAAGATTTGCGAAGATTACTGATGAAAATGGTGTTGGCTTAAGATTTGATGCAGTTAATAAGCCGTTTGCTTTCAGTGCAGCTCCATTCACTCCCTGGCAGTGTGCAAAGGCAAAGCACAGGGATGATTTAACTGACAATACCACTTGCATTAATCTTGATGCAGAGGTTATGGGTGCGGGCTCAAATGCCTGCGGACCTAAGCCATCTCAGGAATACTGCCTTGGAAGCTTGAATGGCAAAACCTTCAGCTTCGTTATGAGTCCTGTTTTAGGCAATGATGACAGTGAAGAGTAAACTGTTTTAGTGTTTTGGCTTTGGAGGTAACGATGAGGATTTTAACAGCTAAACAAATTAAAGCAGTTGAGGAAAGAGCATTTCAGAATGAGTTTACCGAAGAGGGGCTTATGAAATGTGCAGGTACTGCCTGCTTTAATAAAATAGTAAAAAAGTATGGCGATGCACTTAAAAGCAGCAGTGTGGCAGTACTGTGCGGCAATGGTAAAAATGCAGGTGACGGCTTTGTTATTGCAAAGCTGCTTTGTGATATAGGTGTTGATGCGGTTATTGTTATTGCCGATAAAATTCCTGAACTGAAAGAGCCGCTGTTGTATTACAATGAAGCACTTGAAAACGGAGTTGAATCAGTTGCTTTTGCTGATTATGATTTTGATTGCGGCTTTATCGTTGACTGTCTGTTCGGTATAGGCTTTCATGGTCATGCAAAAGAACCGTTTGATTCTGTTTTTAATGCTGTTAATTCCTCGGATGCGATTGTTATAAGTATTGATACCCCCAGTGGTACAGATGCAACAACAGGTGAGGTTTTCAATGCGGTGAGGGCAGATTATACTATTGCAATATCAACATTGAAATTTGCACACGTTCTGCCGCCTGCAAATGAATACTGCGGTGAGATTTCTGTCGTGAATATAGGCATACCTGAAAAGTACTATAACGAGGATTATGCACATACAATCACTTCGGCAGATGTTAAATCGGGATTTGCAAAGAGAACCAAAAATTCACACAAAGGCAGCTTCGGCAGACAGATTAATATCTGTGGTTCATATTATATGCCGGGAGCATCGGTGATTTGTGCGAAAGCGGCGCTTAAAACAGGTGTTGGACTTCTTGAATGTGTTTTTCCTAAATCTGTCTATTCAGTTATGACTTCTCATTTAACTCAGCCGATTTTTAAGCCTGTATGTGAAAACGAAAGCAAGACAATATCAATCGGTGCTATGAATGATGTTGCTGAGTCACTTAATCGTGCCGACGCTGTTGCAATTGGCTGCGGTATAGGAAATAACGACGATACACAGGTTATAACCTCACAGGTAATAAAAAGCTCATTAGTGCCTGTTGTTTTGGATGCTGACGGTATTAATTCAGTGGTGCCATTCATAGATATTATTAAGGACAGAAAAGCACCGCTTGTTATTACTCCTCATCCTGCTGAAATGGCACGTCTAATCGGTGAAAGCACTGAATATGTGCAGTCAAACAGAGTTGCGTCTGCAAAGGCATTTGCCAAAGAAAATGAATGTATTGTTGTTTTAAAGGGTGCAAACACTGTAGTTACTGACGGCAGACAGGTGTTTGTTAATACTACAGGCAATGCAGGAATGGCAATGGGCGGTACAGGTGATATGCTTACGGGCATGCTGGCATCATTTATTGCTCAGGGACTTTCTCCGCTTCAGGCGGCAAAATCAGCAGTTTATATTCATGGACTTTGCGGTGATATAACTGCCGAGGAGCTTTCACAAAGAGGAATGATTGTTGATGATATGCTTTCGCTTTTAGGTGCTTTGATGTCAAATTTTGAATAGGACTGATGCACTTGAAAAGGATAATGCCCATTTTATTAATAATGCTTTTATTCGCAGGCTGTGAAGTAAAAGAATATACCCCCGAAATACCTGTGTCTTTTACACAAAAGGCTAAGGTAATGTCGGGGGACTTTTCGTTTGAATGCGAAATTTGTAAAACGGAAAACGAAGTTAAAACAACTGTATCTTCCACTTCTGCAAGCGGTATGGTTGTGACATATGACGGCGAAGTGCTTAATTTTAATTATCGTGAATATTCATATGATATTGACGGTGAGGGCTTTGAACGCTCAAATATTTCAATAGTCATATATGAGGTGTTTGACAGTCTTATTTCACTTTCTCAGCCCAATGCAAAGAAGATAGAAAACGGTTATCAGTATTATGGTAAAACCTCACTTGGTGATTTTGTTCTGATACAAAACGAGAATAATACTTTGCGTTTACTGTCAATAAAGAGTGCGAATTTGGAAATTGAGTTTTTATAAAAGTCTGACGGCAGGGGCATTAGCCCCTGCCGTCATTTGTGTGTATTAATCGCTGATTAGCAACCGCAGCCGCAATCATTGTTAGCACAGCCACAACCGCAACCGCCGAAGCTGTTGCCACAGCCGCCGCCTGCAAGCAGAAGGATTATGATAAGGATGATAATCCATGAACCGCAGCCACCGAAGTTATTGCATCCGCAACCCATATTTGCAACCCCCTTTCGCGTTTCTAAACCATCCTATGACGAAAAGGGGTTATGTGTTACAAATGATATAAAATAATTTTAATTTTTCTTATTCATATTTTCTGTTCTTGTTTTTTCAAGCTCATTTTGAGCCTGTTCCTTAACCTTGCCTGTATAATCATTAAAGAACATAGGTATTATTGTGAGCAAAAATCCTACAGCAGGAACAATTGTTACAAGTGCAAGAAGCATCTTTTGAGTTTCAATTGACTGCTCAAAGAATATCTGTCTGCCCTCAATATCCACAAGTGATTTGTCAACTGCTTTGAAATCGCTTTGACCCAGAATCTGTCCAAAAACAAATGTTGCAATGGCAGCGTTGACTTTGGATAAAAATGTTTGGAAAGAGAAGCACACGCCCTCGTGTCTTTCTCCTGTTTTCCATTCAAGATAATCAACAGAGTCTGCTATCAGAGCATAGGTTATAACATTGTAAATTCCGAGCGGCAATCCCATAAGGAAGAGGAATACCCAAAGGATATAAATGTTAATGCTTGTTATATTGCTTTGGAATACCACATAGCACAGCATATGAACAATAAGTCCGAAAACTGCCGAGCCGATGTAAATCTGCTTCAGGCTGAGCTTTTTTCTGAGAATCGGGAAAATTGCCATTGCAGGTACCATACCAACACCGATTGCAACAGTCAGTGTAGTAACAATAGTTCCTCTTGGTATCCAGAAATCATATGCTGCCTTTGCGTCAACATTCGGCAGAATATTTCCTGCAGCGTCAAAAATCTGACTGAAATCTGTATTGTTCTGTATAATAAGGTAGTTGCCAATATAATCTGCACATTGATTTGCTGTTACCATAGTAGAGCCTAAAATAGCTGCAAAAATAACTATAATAAGCAGCTTATCCTTACCGAGCACAACAAAGGTCTCCTTGAATGATGGAGTGTGATCTGTTTTTGGTACTCTTTCCTTTGAAACAAAGAAAATAAGAATTGAGAGTCCGCAGCCGAGAAGTGCAAATATCACAGCACTTAAGAAAAAGCCCTTTGAATAGCCCATATTACTCTGATAGAGGATGGGAACAAGAAGTGCAGGTAGTATTCCGCCGAAGGTTGAGCCTAAGCGTGCTGTTGAAATAAATGATGTTCTTTCACTTTCAAGCGGAGTTATAACTGAGGAAAGTCCCCAGAACGGAACATCCTGTACCGTAAAGGCAACACCCCATAATATGTAAGTGATAAGAGCCCAGACAAACGCAGCGTTTGAGCCTTGCTCAAATGGTGCAGTGAAAAGAAGAATTGTACATACAGCTATAGGTATTGGTGAGAATAAAAGATAAGGACGCATTTTTCCCCACTTTGATTTTGTTCTGTCAACAATCATACCCATAACAGGGTCATTGACCGCATCAAAAATTCTGCCGATGAGTATTATTGTTGTTCCCTGTGAAAGTGTAAGCCCTGCACCGTTCTGGAAGAAAACGAGTGTAAACATTGACATAAGAGTGTATATTCCGGAACGTCCGAAAGCGCCTACGGTAAAACAGATACGCTCTTTTAAGGTTAAGTATTTTTTGTTTTTCATTTATTTTCTCCTTTTTATAAGTGCGGGCATGATAACGGGTGCTTCTTCACCGGCAAGTGACATTTGTTCAAGAAGCAGGTATTTAAGCTCCTGTTTTACGTGTTTGTATCTTGAATCTTTAACAAGATTGTTTTTTTCGTCAGGGTCCTTTTTCAAATCATAAAGATAGCTTTCCCAATAAATATTTGAACTGTGGTGAGCGTATCCCATAGGAGCCATATCACGCACCTCATATTTAAAACGATCAGTTCTTATTGCTCTTGAATTTGATGCTTCACTGATTTGAATGAACACACAGTCTCTTTTTTCGTCAGGCTTATCAATCTGCTTTGTTAAGTCAATACCTGAATAATCATTAGGTATCTGTATTCCTGCCATTGAAAGCATTGTAGGCGGCAGGTCAATGAGTGACGACAATCTTTCTTCACATTTTCCGCCTTCAAAGCCGCCACCCTTGATTATAAGCGGTGTATGTGTGGCACTTTCGTGGCAGCATCGCTTGTATTCAGGATTTCTTGTTTTAAAGTGCGCCCCGTGGTCAGAGGTGTATATAATGATTGTATCATCATAAATTCCCTCTGCCTTTAGCTTTTCAACAAGCTTTCCCACATTATAGTCGAGTCTGTTGCAGGCAGATATGTAATCAGGGTATTCCTCTTTATAATTTCCCTTTAAAAAAGTTAAATCGTCAGGCAGAGGATAATTTTTGAAATTATCAACAGTTTCTTTATATCCCTCAATGTGATTGTGGTCATTCTGATGATGAGGCTCAAGCTGGCTTACAAACATAAAGAAGGGCTTTTCCTTATCTCTGTTTTCAATAAATTCCAGTGCATAGTCATTAATACAGTCAGCTCTGTAGCCTTTGAATTCAAGCTTGTTTCCATCACCGTCAAAAACATAGCCGTCATAGCCGTGTGACGTGAATTCAAGAACATCGGCAGCACGCCAGTACTGATAACCACCCTGTCTGTTTTTCGGAACGGCGGTTTTCTCACAATGTAATCCGATTTTTGGCAGACGATCTGATGCGAGGTGCCACTTACCGATATAAGCAGTCTGATAGCCTGCATCATTGAAATGATGTGCTAAGGTTTTGGTGTCTTCGGGAAGCGGTATTCCATTCCAGTAGCAGCCGATTTGTGTGGCATATTTTCCTGACTGCAGGCACGCTCTTGCAGGACCGCAAACAGGCTGGCAGGTGAAGTTGTTTTCAAACTTAACACCCTCCTCGGCAAGATGGCAAAGATTAGGTGACACAGTTTCATTAATCGTGTCCCATCTTTGCTGGTCTGAAAAATAAAAAATAATATTTTTCTGCTTCATAAATTGTCCTCCATATATTTATTTTGCAATAAAACCGACAGCGGCATTATAAATATTGATTATTGCAACAACTATAAGCACTGCCGAAAATATTTTTGTAATTGTTTTGTTTGATAGCTTTTTATTTAGCTGTGAGCCGATTAGTCCTCCGATAACAGATACAGCCATTGCAATTAAAATAATCGGTGTGAATTCTTTATACGGTATAAACTGATTATTAATAAATATAGTAATCAGTTGACTTAGCTGGCTGAAAAATATAATTGCAACCGAATAGACAGCACTTTCTTTTAATGTGAATGAGAACAAAAGCACAAGGAAGGTGGTGTTAATCGGTCCGCCGCCGATACCTAAAAATGCACTCATTAAGCCGAGCATAAGTCCTATCAGAACTATTGCAGCAGGATTTTTGATTTCAAAGCTTTTTATATTTTTTGAGTTAACATAAATTATAACAAAGATGATAAATGCTGCTATTATAACTGCCTGTATACCTTTAACCATATTTGAATTCAGTCTTTCCAGTACTAAATCAAATATTTCATTGCCGATTATTCCGCCGAAAATCGAGCCTGCCGAAACAAGCAACACTACTTTTTGCTTTATGGGTGTTTTAGCTTTTATATGCTTGATTGATGAGCTGATACTCATTGCAAACACTGCACAGGTTGATATGAAACCGACTGTTTCAACGCTGTGTATCCCAATGAAATCAAG
The DNA here is from genome assembly GCA_029054965.1 of Eubacterium sp. GTDB lineage: Bacteria > Bacillota > Clostridia > Oscillospirales > Acutalibacteraceae > Eubacterium_R. The sequence continues at coordinate 309 of JAIDEF010000390.1, read as the reverse complement.
GAGCGGTTTTATGATGACACCGCCGCCGATACCTACTATAGCACCAAGTGTGCAGGCTATAAAAATTATTACACTGTATAAAATGGTTATCATTATTATTTCCTCGGTAATTTATTTGCAGATGCAATAGAAATTTGACTCCCAGGCAGGTATGTATTTGCTGTGCCTGAAATATATTTTGTATTCCGGATTGAGTTCCATTATCCTGATAGGAAGTGAGAACAAATCCTCATTTCTGTGATAAGCACAGATGTATAGCTTTGGACTGTATTTTTTTATTATTCTTTCAGCACCATTCAATGCCTGCAG
>JAIDEF010000039.1:2034-2890 GCA_029054965.1 Eubacterium sp. | reverse complement strand
GTCATACAACAACACCAAGAGAAGGCGACCCATGGCCGAATGTTGAGTCAGCTAATGTTGCAATGAGAAAAGAGCTTGACCTTTTTGCTAATATGCGCCCTGTAAGAGTAGCTGAGGAAGGTATTGACTGGACTTTCTTCAGAGAGAACACTGAAGGCGGCTATGCAGTAGGCTCACATGGTGTTAACATTACTGATGACCTTGCTGTTGACTTCACAGTTGCTACACAGGAAGGCTGTGAAAGAATTGCTAAGCTTGCATATGAATATGCCAAGAAGAACAACAAGGGAAAGGTTTCAATCATCACAAAGGCTAATATTATCAAGACCACAGACGGCAAGTTCCTTAAAACAGCTCAAAACATCGGCAAGGAATATCCTGAAATCGTTACTGATGACTGGTATGTTGATATTACAACAGCAAAGCTTATTGACCCAATGAGAAGAAAGGACTTCAAGGTATTTGTTCTTCCTAACCTTTATGGTGACATTATCACTGATGAAGCTGCTGAATTTCAGGGTGGTGTAGGAACTGCAGGCTCAGCAAACATCGGTAAAAAATATGCTATGTTTGAGGCTATCCACGGCTCAGCACCAAGAATGATTACTGAAGGCAGAGGTCAGTATGCAGACCCTTGCTCAATGCTCAGAGCATCTGTAATGCTCCTTTCACACATCGGTTATCAGAAAGAGGCTAACGCTCTTGAGGCTGCTCTTGATAAGTGTATGTTTGAGGAGAAAAAGCTTACAATCACAGGTCGTGACAACGGCTGCACATGCAGCGAGTTCGGAGACTATGTAATGGAAACCATAAAAACTTGGAGGATATGAGTAGAAATGCACCCTGTCTTCATGGC
>JAIDEF010000039.1:0-2024 GCA_029054965.1 Eubacterium sp. | reverse complement strand
GTGTAAAAATGACTAATAAAGATGAAATCTCAATATCTGTCATTAAACGACTGCCCAGATACTATCGTTTTCTGCAATCACTTAAGGAAAATGGTATTATAAGAATCAGTTCTAAAGAACTGGCTGCAAGAATGGGCTTGACTGCATCACAGATAAGGCATGATTTTAACTGCTTTGGTGGATTTGGGCAGCAGGGCTATGGCTATAATGTTCCTGAGCTTCACGCAAAAATAGGTGAAATTCTTTGTGTAGATAAAGAGGTTAAAACAATTCTCATAGGTGCAGGTAATCTTGGCAAAGCTGTAACAAACAAAATATTTTCAAAAAACAGCAGTTTTAAGCTGATTGGCATTTTTGATAAAAACGAGGCACTTTGCGGAAATATGATTAAAGGTATTCCTGTACGCCACATTGACTACCTTGAAAACTTCTGCATTGACAATCACCCTACCTGTGCTGTTACCTGCATACCATCAAATGATATGAGAGAACTGACAGATTTACTCGTTAAGCTTGGTGTTAAGAGCTTCTGGAATTTTTCAAACTTTGATATTGCAATGGCTCATCCTGAGGTGCTTGTAGAAAATGTTCACCTTACCGACAGCCTTCTGACCCTTGGCTACTTAACAAATGAGTCTTTGAGCAAGGAGGAATGATATGGAGCTGATTTGCAAAAGAGAAATTGTTGATGTTGTAAAATACAGTGATACTTCTGCAATCATAGTTGAGAAAATTCCGCTTACAAACCCCAATCAATATAAGGTTCAGTATTCAGTAGTTGATTTCGTTAACAAAAGCATTGACTTGTCAACAAAAAGTGCATATCTGCTAAAAAAATTCGGTGCTAATTTCAAGCGTATCAGCGAAATAATACCTAACTTTGTACAGTGCGATGCGACAGTTTTATACGACAGACGAGTGCTTGCAATATATCCGAACGGCGAAGCAGGAATTTTCAGCCGTGATGGCGAGCTTGACTGGAGCGGAAGCTTTGAATATCACGAAAAACCGATTAAATGCATTGCTCCTGAGGAAAAATATTTCTGGAGTGTATGCACAGATGAAAACTGCGTTATCCGCTATTCCTGTCAGAATATGAAGGTTGATTTGAGAATCGGAGGTATTGATGCTCATACATTCATCAGACCAAACCATATTTGCTATGACGACGGGCAGCTTTATGTTTGCTGCGATGACAATAAGGTCAGAAAAATTGATGGCACAAACTATACTGTATCAGACTATCTGAACTTTACCAACAGCATTAAAAGATATTACAAATTCGGCAATTATGCACTTGCTGTTATGATTGACGGTACATATGTAATGGAAAACAATGAATAATACCATATAGAAAAAAGAGATAGGTTAAATACCTATCTCTTTTTTCATTTCTCTGATTATTTCTGCCGAACGCATTAAGAGCTCTTTCTCCTCATCAGTCATTTTAATCTCCAACACCTCACGGGCACCGCTGCGGTTAACAATTGCAGGCACTCCGATATAAACACCTTTTACACCATATTCCCCTTTAAGATATGTTGAAACAGTGAAAACCGAATTTTCATCAAAAAGGATTGCCCTTGTGAGCCTTGCAAGCACCATACCGATTCCGTAGTAGGTTGCTTTTTTCGCTTTGATTATATCATATGCTGACAGTCTTACATCCTCTGCAATTTTTTCCATATCCTTCATAAGCTGGTCATTAGTCGAAGCAAGTGTGCTGAGCGGCTTTACAGAAACAAAGGCATTACTCCAGGCAACAAACTCGCTGTCACCGTGTTCACCTACAACATAAGCATGAACATTTCTCGGATTAATCTTAAAATATTCACTCATCATATGACGCAAACGAGCGGAATCAAGCGTTGTTCCTGAACCTATAACCCTGCCTGACGGAAAACCTGAAAGACTGTAAACAACCTGTGTAAGAATATCAACAGGATTTGACGCAACAAGAAATACTCCATTAAAGCCACTCGCTACAATAGGGTCAACAATTGATTTGAATACCTTATAATTTT
>JAIDEF010000389.1 GCA_029054965.1 Eubacterium sp. | reverse complement strand
GTGACTTTAAATCATCAACCTTTGCAACAGCATCTGCCAATGCAATTTCGGCAGACTGAACAGGGTTGATTTTACTTCTGTTTGTCACATCTGCAGCGATTCTGCCGTTTTCATCAAGTATTACACATTTGGTGTAGGTCGAACCTACATCGCATCCGCCAAAATATTTCATATATGTATTTCCCTACCTTTCATTACCAAGACAATGTATCATCAAAATCAACCAAAGTCGGATCAACCGGCTCCTCCTGAAGAACTGTTGTCATATACTTGTTAATATTCTCACGCATATCACGGCGAGAAATAGTGCGTGGGTCCATAAGATCCTGAGGCACCCAGATAAAGTTAATTCCTCTTTCCCTTGCCTGGTCATCAAATATACCTACAAGACCATCCATACCCTTGCAGGAAATCTGGTCATACATAATAACCATATCGGCATTGTATTCCTCAACAATTCTCCAAAGCTCATCAACAACATTCTGATAGCCGCCCTTGGTGTGCTTTCTCATAGTTGTTCTCTGAAGAGTTTTAGCGTAGGTTCCGAGAGCCTTTTCCTTATCCTCGGTATCATATTTTATGTATGAAATCATTGTTTCCATATCCATTACCACATTAACACCCCAGCAGTTTTCAAGCCAGTTGGCAAGGCTGGTGTAATAGTTCGCAGGACATGACCAAACAATTGCTCTGTGTCGCATTTCCTTTGAGCAGGCAACCTTATTTTCATATGCCTTCATCATTATCTTATTGACCTTTTTGTCTATTTTAAGGAAACGCTTATCCATACCGCCTGAAATATGGAAATAGAAAAGACGGTAAAGCCAGAAGGTAGCACCTGTCATCTGAGGATAATCAGTTTTATTGACATCCCACTTCTGAACCTCATAATCAAGCTGCTTATTATACTCCCTCATTGCAGAGAAAAAGGCATCCCAATCAAATGTTTCGCCTGTTTCCCTTTCAATGAATTTTATACATTCCTTAACCTCTTCAACGGCATATTCCTGTGCATCCTCCTCATTATATCTGAGCGGTACATTGATTACGTGTGTTGGAATATTAAAACGTCTGTCAATATATGCAGAGTTCATAACAGAGCCGTCACAAGGCATATTACAGATGATTGAGCATTTGCCGAGCATAGGATAATCGTCGTTGATTGCAACACCTGCCTCAGCAGACGGAAGAGGACATACATCCGCAGGAACACCATAGCTCTCCGTAATATCAAGATACGGAGGTGTAATGTTCTGGTCTACCATTGATGAAAGGAAAATCGGAATAGTTGAAACGTGATTATCCTTTAGGTTAGGAAAGCCGGCCATAATCTCTGACGAAAAAATTTCGTCAACATTCACTGTTCTGTCGGACATTTTTGAATTTTTATGAAAATGCTTGTCATTTGCAAGCAGATAATTAATCATATCTGTTGTAGGCTTAACAAGCCCGTTAAAATGAAGGTGTGTCATCCTGAGCTGAGGACCGCGCAAGCCCTCTGTATGACGGTCAATCCATGCAGGTGCTGACAAATAACTTGCCATCCAGCGATAGTTCCATATACCCTTCACACTTGAAACAGGCGCTTTGGCAACCATAACACCCATATCCTTCCAGGTGATAAGCCATCTGTAATAGTCATAAAGCGTATCAGCTATACCACGCCATTCTCTGTGCTTCAAAAGACCTGTTTTATCCTCGTGAAGCTTGCCGAGATTTTTAGGCTGATTTCTCCAAAGATTTTTAAGCTTTTTTATCATTTAACTGCTCCCTCCTTCTGTATTCTCTTTATTTCAAGACTTTCAACAAAAGCCTGTACTCTTGTTCTGAGCTGACCTGATGCATTTGCAGTGTACTGTCTGTCAACAGATACTGAAGGAATACCAAAATCATTTGTAATAATATGAGATGCGAGTGCTCTTTCGTAACCCCAATACTCACAGAATTTAAGCTGTTCGTAAATTACACCCTCAGCGTGATAATCGTTGACCAGCTTTCTTACATATTCCTTTCTGCCCTCAACCTTATCATGACTCATATATCGGGGACATTCACTTGTTTTCATATAATGAAGAATAATTTCCTCAAGCACATCACCGTCATCGGAAAGCTGAATTTCCTCTCTGCCCGGAAGCGAGCCGAAGCAATAACGATCCGCAACAACAAGTGCACCTGATTCCTCCATAAGCTTTGTAAAATCAGGATCATCCATTTCAGAGCCGACAACCACTATCTTTGCACGGTAATTTTTCTTTTCGTCAGGCTCTCTGGTTTTAAGCTCCTCAGCCGTTTCTCTCAGTTTGTCAATAATGAGATATTTGGGGCACACATACGACACAAGACAGATAACATGGAATTCATAGCCTGTTATTCTGGGATTTTCTTCTTTGCGGTATTCACCGATTTCAGTAATCAGTCTGCATACCTCGTTATGCTCCTCAACCGCTTTACGCATAGCTTCCTCCGATACATCAACACCATACACATCACGAAGCTTATCTAACACCTTAGTCTGAAGCTGACGCTTATAGTGCTTGATAGTGTGAGGCATAATTTTGAACGGAATATCAGCAATTGATACAAAGAACTTATCATTATCAACAAGATTAAGCAGTTCAAAATGCTCATAGCAGCGGTTCATTTCAGAGCAGGACTCCGAACCTATCAAGGCATTTAAATGATTATAGCCGCCCTCAATCCCACGCTCAACAAGTGCCTTTGAATAACCGCACAGATATGAGCTCATATAGTATGTAGCAATATCCATTGAGCCGGTTCTCGGTGCACGAAGTCTTGTTGAAAAGCAATTATCAAGATTAAGCAAAACCTCAGGAATATGATAGCAGGTATATGCAAGACAGAGCTTTCCGTCATTCTTTGCCTGCTGCACAAGCTCATTGTTTGCCTCCTGAAGCAGATTTTCAAATTCAATAAGATATTTTAAATCCTTCATAATTTCTCCTTTTCATCATCAGATAAGCTCTATATTTTCCAAAGCTTCCGCCACACCCTTAACAATATTTGACTGTTTGGGCAAAGTAATAATATTCTTGCCTTCAATATCAAATATGGCAAGATTTGAATCTGACGGTATATATGACAAAACAGGAATGCCCTGCGTATCAATATACTTGATTACATTTTCATCAGGCAGCCTGTTTACAATTGCACCGATTTTTTCATACATTACAAGTTCATCCGCAACGCTCTTGATGGTATTGATAACCTGCGTTCCTTTTTTACTTGCATCAGTAATAAGCAAAAGATGTGTTACTTTTTCCATAACACGGCGGTTAATCTGCTCAATACCTGCCTCGCCATCGATTATAACATAATCAAATTCACTCGAAAGCAGACTGATAACCTCTTTAAGATAGGAATTTATTTTGCAGTAGCAGCCTGCACTCTCGGGTCTGCCGACAGCAATAAATGCAAAGCCGTCTGTTTCAACAAGTGCATCAAAAAGCTTATATCGTGCATCACCCAAAAGTTCAATTGCAGTCTTTGTCTGACCATCCTCAACTGTTGACACAATCTCTTTTCTGATATCATCAATAGTCATTTTCACGTCAATTCCGAGAGCTGTTGAAAGACCAACAGCGGGGTCGGCATCAATAGCAAGAATTCTTTTGTCAGGATA
>JAIDEF010000388.1 GCA_029054965.1 Eubacterium sp. | reverse complement strand
ATAGAAAATCTTTTAGGCTGTCCTGTTCTTCATCATAAAATCTTTTCTCAGATTCAGCCTGCATCAAAGTTTTATGATAAAAACGGTACAAACAAATTCCTTTATGCAACCTTTGATAAGCGTGCAGAGGAAATGAAAAAAATAAAAGATTTTGGACTTGATAAGCTTTATATTCATACCGATGGTTGGGGCGAGATGGGTTATGATAATAACCATCCATACATTTTACCTCCGTGCAAAGAAGCAGGCGGCTGGGATGGTCTGAAAACCTTTGCCGATACCTGCCGTGATATAAATTACATATTTGCACTGCACGATCAGTACCGTGATTTTTATTATACCTCTCCTGTTTTTGATATGGAAAAGGCAGTAACAAGAATAGACGGTTCTCATCCGTATTGCTCTATATGGGATGGTGGTGAGCATACCTTCCTTTGTGCATCACAGGCACTTGAATTTGTTAAGAAAACATATACGGAGCTTGAAGAACACGATATTGATGTTCAGGGCTCATATCTTGATGTTTTCTCTGTTATGAACGGTGACGAGTGTTTCCACCATGCGCATAAAATTACAAGAGAGGAAAGCATCCGGCATCGTGCGGATTGCTTTGATTATCTGAATGAAAAGGGTCTTATTATGTCATCAGAAGAGCCTGCTATGCAGCTGCTTAATCATCTTGCACTTGTTCATCACGGTCCTTATACGCTTAGACCGCAGGTAAATGGCGAGGCAGTGGGTATTCCTGTTCCGCTGGGCAGTCTTGTTTTTCACGATTGCATTATGATTCCTTGGAATTGGTGGGATAACTGGGGTATTCCAAAGGGCGAGAACGGAGATTTGCATTGTGCCTTAAATGCAGGTATGCCATACTTTCATCCTTATGTTGAAAAAGATATGAAACTGGGTAATGATCCTCGTTCTGCAGATGCTGAATTGCTTGATGATGAAACGCTGAAAGCAGAGATTGAAAGAGTTAAGCCCCTTGCTGAATTGCAGGCAAAGCTTTATAACAAGGAAATGGTGAAGCACGAATTTTTAGGCTGCTATAACAAACAGAAAGCTACCTATTCAGACGGTACAACCATTACAATTGATTTAGATAAGAACACATACGAAATAAGAGGATAAGCTATGTTAACCTTTACAGAAAAAATATTTAAGAGCAGCACAATGAGGGCGGAATCTTCTCTTCCGTCACTGTCTTATGAAAAGAAAAAAGTTAAAGCCAAATCAACTATAAATGATTTTGAAGGGCTTTTCATCGGTTATGGAACTCGTGAAACTGCTTATCCATATAAAGAGCAAAATCTTTATGATGATGAAACAGAACAAAAGCTGCCTGTTGCAATTCTTGAAAATGAGTTTTTATATGCAGAATTTCTGCCGACACTCGGCGGCAGGCTGTGGAAACTCTATGATAAGAAAAAGCAAAAGGATATTCTTTATACAAATGATGTTATCCGTTTTCGTAATCTAAGCATCCGCAATGCTTGGTTTTCGGGTGGTGTGGAATGGAATTGCGGCATAATCGGTCACACTCCTTTTACCTGTTCACAGATGTATACTGCAAAGGTGAAAGGCAAAAATGGTGAGGATGTTCTGCGCTTTTATGAATTTGAACGCACACGCAGTATTTATTATCAAATGGATTTCTGGCTTGAAAAGAATGTTTTAATGTCCTGTGTAAGAATTGAAAATCCAAACGAGGATGTTGTGCCGATGTATTGGTGGAGCAATATGGCAACACCTGAATACAAGGGCGGCAGAGTTGTTGTTCCGGCAAGCAGTGCATATAACAATTCTGACGGAATGGGTATAAAAAAATCATCAATTCCATTTGATAACGGTATTGATGTTTCTTATGCAGAGAATATTCCGAATACGATAGATTATTTTTATGATATTGATAAAAACGATAATAAGTTTATTGCCAATGTTGATGAAAACGGCTATGGACTTCTGCAGTTTTCAAGCAATAACTTAAAAGGCAGAAAGCTGTTTTCATGGGGGCATATTGAGGGCTCTGCCCACTGGCAGAATATGCTGACCGATAAGGCAGGCTGGTATGTGGAAATACAGGCAGGGCTTGGTAAAACGCAGTATGAATGTCTGCCTATGCCTCCTAAAACAATCTGGTCCTTTATGGAATGTTACACGCTTGCAGATATTGGCAGTGAAGCTGTTCAAAAATCCTACGATTCGCTTGTCGATGCGGTGAATGAACAGGTTAACACTTTGTATTCATCAGATAAGCTTGATGAAATGTGTAAGTATAAGGCTGAGGAAATATCACTTCAAAAGGGTGAAATTGTTTTTAGCGGCAGCGGCTTTGGTTATCTCCATAATCTGCTTGAAAATAATGCACCAAAGCAACTTGAATTTTTACCTGAAAACGATGTAAAAGCGTGGATAGATTTTGCAGAAAACGGCTCTTTTTTCCAAATTGCAAATTCCTTTGCCTATGGCAATGCAATGAAAAATCTTCTTGAAAATTCACAGAATAAAACCGATTGGCAGATACCATATCAGCTTGCATTGCTTGAGTATGATAAACGAAATTTTGAAAAGGCAAAAGCTTTTTGCGAGCAAAGTTTTATTCTTGATAACAATTATATGAATAATCATTTATATGCTTCAGTTTTGTATCAGCTAAATCAATCTTATTCATATTTTGCAATTAAAGCAGTTAAGCAAATGGCTGATAATTATTCGGTATGTGAAAGTGTTTTCAGATTACTCCTTAAGGGCAAATGCAATAAGGATATTATCGATTTGTTTGATATTGTTTCAGATAAGCTTAAATTATCGCCAAGACTCAATATGTATCTTTCTATGGCTTATCTTAAAGCAGGGAATGTTGATAAGGCAGAAGAGGTGCTTATGCAAAACGGCGGCTTAAAGCTTCTTGATTTCCGAGAGGGAGATAAGTTTTTGGATATGCTTTATAAGGGTATCCGAAAAGAAAAGTACGGAGAAAAAGAAGATAAAATCATTGTGCCGAAGCAGTTTGATTTTATCGTATTTAAGCCATATAAGGAGAAATAATAATGAAAAAGTGGGTAGAGGTTTTGATTAGTATTGTTCTTGTAATTGCAATGATTGTCGGTGGTACTTTTGCATTTATGGGACTTTATCATAAGGATTATAAAAGGGCAGAGGATACCGCTTTTTCTGTTCTGCAGATAACAGATGTACATATTCTGAATGATGAAAAGAAGGATGCCAAAGCGTTCAAAACAATTGATGCTATGGTTGAAAAAACAAATCCTGATTTAATTATGGTAACAGGAGATGTTACAAGTGAAAAAGAGAATTTTACTGCGTTTAAAACCTTTTGTTCACATATGGAAGAATTGAATATTCCTTGGGGATTTGTTTTCGGTAATCATGAAGGACTTGATATTGCATATGAACCTGATGAAGTTTTAGATCCTGAAAAAATTACGGATAAGCAGACGCTCAGTGATTATCTCGAATCCTTGCCGAATTGCATTTATGAGGCAGGCGGTGAGAATGTTGATGGTATGGGCAACTATTATTACAATGTTACTGACGATAACGGCAAGGTAATTACTTCTCTTATTATGATGGATTCTCATAGCTATGACGAAGAAAATGGTGGTTATGACCATTTTCACGACAATCAGATTGAATGGTATGAAAACACGGTAAAATCCATTGCA
>JAIDEF010000387.1 GCA_029054965.1 Eubacterium sp. | reverse complement strand
TTTTAACTCTGTCAACAATCAGCCTTGAAACAACACCCATAAGAAGACCTGTAATAAGACCTGCAACAAGAAGAACAGGCAGGTAATATGCAATCCTTATCGTTTCCATAACAATTGCCGCAACAATTATCTGACCGATATTATGACTTATTCCTCCAAGCATACTGACGCCGATTATTGAAAGCTTTGTCTTTTTAGCAAGACACATTACCGCAAAGCTGAGAACTCCTCCGCAAAGACTGTATGCAAGGCTGTAAAGGTTGCCGAAGGTCATTCCTGCCAGCAGAACTCTCAGCACAGCTATAGCAAAAGCCTCACTCGGCTTCATTGTATAAAGTGCCACAACCACAACGAGATTCGCAAGACCCAGTTTAACCCCGGGTATCCCAATATTAAAAGGTATTAAACTCTCTAAATAGCTGAACGTGAAAGCGAGTGCAACCATCATACCGAAAAGAGCAATATTTTTAACTTTGTTTTTTTTCATATTTAAGCAACCGCATCTATTTCATTGTCATTTGATTTATCACTGATAACAGTAACCACTACCTTATGCGGCAGACAGATAATGGATTCACCCGTTTTATTAATCGGCTTGTGATTTGAACAAATACCGTCAGGGCAATCAGCCTGAGTCATAACGGCACTGCCATCAGAAATCACTAAGGTATTTGTTCCGTTATCAGTTTTGATTTCACGAACTGTATCTTGACTAAGTGAAATAGTATCTGTTACAGCACCATCAACCTCTATCTGCACAAAATCACCGCTGCCGCTGTTAAAAACATACAGACACAAAAACAGTACTGCTGCAATCACTGCAACCGAACCAATCAGGATAAAATCCGCCTTTTTCATTACTCCGCTGCCTCAATCAGATTAGCTCCGCCGAGAAAATCAACCGCATTGTTAACACCGTCAATTACAGCCTCTGAGGATATTGTTGACCTTGCAATAACATCAATGGTTGAACCCTTTGCTGTGTCAGCAGATGAAACAACGGGAAGAAGTCTGCCCTTGAACTGATTTTTGAAATTCTCACCCTGAATCTGTACGCCAAGATACTCGGTTTCATTCTGATGAATAATTTCAACACCGCACACGAGAGTGCCGTCTGCTGAAACAGTAGTAGCCATTTCAATAGGCTCCTCCTGATTATAGCCGACAGTTTCGCCTGTTACAATATAAGCCACAACATTTCCGCTTGCATCAAGAGCCTTTTCAACCGCACTTACATTAAAGCTTGCAGTATCGTAGCCTGCAATATCAATAGCTTCAGTTGATACAATGGTAAAGCCGGGCTCGTGGTGCTCGTTATATTTTTTATTTGCCAGCTCATCAATTGCCTTTGAGCCGAAAATAACCCCTGCAGACAAAACAATCATCACCGCAAGTGAAATTAACCATTTCATTGATTTTGGATTAAAATGTGCCTTACTGTTCATAGTGCTTCTCCTTAAAATTTAGTCATTAAATATATATTCCTCAAAGCCTGAGCTGAAGGATTTATTATATTCCTTATCAACCCAGACAGCCTCTACGCCGTCAAGACTTTCCACAAGTTCCATACCATCATCAACGGGCATATTAAACAATGTTGTTGAAAGTGCATCGCCAAGTGCCGAATCATTACAGATAACCGAAACACTCGCCACATATTCAGCAGGCATCAGTGTTTCAGGATTAATGATATGGCAGTATTTTTTGCCGTCAACAACAAAATAACGCTGGTAGTCACCGCTGGTTACAACAGACAAATCCGTAATTTTTACATTCAAAAGATAGTCGTTTGATGTGGTATCAGGATTTTCAATACCAATATTCCATAAAGTTCTGCCGTCATCATTCTTAAAGCCGAAGGTTGAAACATTACCGCCTATGCTTATTGCTGCTGCAGTCCAGAGATTTTCCTTAGCCCAGCTTGTAACCTCTCGCACCGCATAGCCCTTGGCAATTGCACCCACATCAAGCTTTAAATCAGGATCACTGAAATACACGGTGCTGTTTTCCTTATCAATAACAAGGCTGTCAAACAAGGTATGCTCTGCTGCCATTTTAAGCTCTGTCATATCAGGCAATGCTGCCTTATCTGGATTATTGCCTGCATTTTCACGGCTGTAATGCCATAGCCTCAGCACTGAGCCGAAGCAGGCATTTGTTTTACCCTCGCTTAAATCATTAACATATTTGCAGTATTCAAGCAAATCAATAATTCTTTCATCAACCTTAACAGGACCGTCCTTTGCCTGCTGATTGAGTGTATAAAGGTTGGCCACGCCCTCATAGGAATTATAAATATCATAAAGCTTATCATATTCCTCAAGCCTGCTGTGAAACTGCTCCATATGCTCATCAAAAGCCTCCTGACTATCGTCATAAGCAATAACCGTTGACGCAGTGTCAAACAAATCAAGAAAGCTTGACGTATATTTTTCCTTTTTATTAACGCCGCTGCAGCTTGCTAAACTAAAAACCAACAGCAAAGTTAACAGAACTGATAATATTTTTTTCATAATATATAAATTATAACAGAAATTACTAAGCCTTGCAATATAAATTATATTTCAATAATTTTTGTTGCAGCTTTATTTCTGAACATTTTATCATGCTCAACAAAAATCATTGTTGGTGAAAAAGTACAAATCAGATTTTCAAGCTGCACACGTGTATAAATATCAATAAAATTAAGCGGCTCATCCCATATATACAGATGTGCCTTTTCACAAAGACTTTTTGCAAGCAGCACCTTTTTCTTCTGCCCGTCTGAAAAATCCGAAATATCCTTTTCAAGCTGAATTTGCTCAACACCAAGCTGATATAAAACCGCCTTGAACAGACTCTCTTCGATATTACTGTTATACGCAAATTCTGCCAAAGTTCCCTTAAGATAAGATGCATCCTGAGGAACATATGAAATAACAAGACCTGAACCGATTGACACTGTGCCTGTGTGGTCTATCTGTTCCCCCATAATTAATTTTAAAATGCTGCTTTTTCCGCTTCCGTTTCTGCCGTTAAGAGCAATACGATCACCCTGATTAACCTCAAATGTAACAGTATTACAGACTGTTTTATCGCCATAGCTTACCGCAGCATTATTTAAACTCAAAAGCCTGTCACTGTGATAAGACAGCGGTATTATTTTTAAATCATCTGCTCTTTCGGTATTCTTGAGGAGTGCTGATTTCTGCTCAACCGCTCTCTTCTGCCTGTCCTCAATAGCTTTTGAGCGTTTCATCATTTTAGCAGCCTTATGCCCCACAAAACCCTTATCGTAAGCACCTGTCTTTGATTTTTCCACAAGACCTGACCACTCACCTGTTCGTAGTGCGGCTGTTTTTAAACGCTTTATATCCTTTTTCAGCCGTTCATTCTGTGCAGTCTCGCTCGCCTGCATGCGTTCAAAATTTTGTGAAAATGATGAATAATTACCGCTCTGTACCTCAATATTATTCTTATTAATTGAAAGAATATGATCAACACAGCTATCAAGAAAGCTTCGATCGTGTGATACAAGTATAAAGCCCTTTTTTCTGTTCAGATATTTTGCAACCATTTCTCTCGCCTTAATATCAAGATGATTGGTCGGCTCATCAATCAGTAAAAAATGCCCCTCGTTCAAAAACAATGCTGCAAGCAGCACCTTCGTCTGCTCTCCATTTGACAGTGTATCGAACACCCGAAACATAACATCACTGTCGACCTCAAGATACGATAGCTCACGATAGATTTCCCACTCTTCGGCAAGCGGACAAACCTCACTGAGTATATCCATTGTTAATTTACTTTTTTCCTTAACAGGATATGGAAAATAATCAAACTCCACAGAGCTGATTATTCTTCCGCTGTACTCATACTTATCCAAAAGCAAATTTAAAAAAGTGGTTTTTCCTCTGCCGTTTCTTCCCACAAAGCCTAACTTCCAGCCTGTATCAATCTGAAAGGTGACATTCTCAAATATATTGTCATAGCTGCGAGGATATGCAAAGGTCAAGCCCTCAACCTTAATCATAGACATAATTAAACCCTCCTGTACTGAAATAAAAATAACGGCTGCAAGAAAGTATCTTGCAGCCGACACAGCACATTAACACCGCCAAAGGGCGGCATAGCATATGACAAAGCAGACAGATTCAATAACTTTCCCGCAACAGACGCAATGAGCCCTTGGCACACTGCTTATAATTCTTACTTGCAAGAAAAGTTATACATCCTTCCACCTCTTTCGTTTTTTTCTAATAGCAGTATAACACAAATTAAAACAAAGTCAACCGTTTTGTTTAGTATAAGCTATCATCTGAATTATAACACCGCTAAGTATTGGGTTTAAAAGGGGAATAGATTCGTCATAAGACAGCATTTTATCATCAGCTGCATCAACACTGCTTGAAACTATTTTCAGCTTAAAATCGTCAATATTGCTTATAAGATTATAAAAATCAATATTTGATGCTAATGCAATTATTGAAAAATTATCCCTGTATTTTGAATTGAGCTGTCCCAAGGATATTGAGGAAGAAAAGCATTCTGCAGACTGCAGGAGCTCACCTGCATAAATAGCAACCGCATAATCAACATTGGTCCCCGTAAAAAGCAGTTTATCACTGTCAAGCTCTCCCGCAATTTCATTTACAATATATTCCCGTGACAAAATAGCTTTAATCTTATTTTTCAGCCCCCTTAGCATCTGTGTTGCAATTTTTACATAAAGAGAAGTAATAACCTGATTTTTTTCTCCGAAATATAAAGCAAGCATTGCAAGTGCCGTAAGCTTCAGCGAATATGAGGCTGTCGGTATTCTTCCAAGCGTTTTATAATTAAGAACAATATCGCTTTTACTGTCGCTGAAATCCATAATTCTTATTAACCTTGCACCACTGCCTTCAATACGCCTCTGAATACTACTGCTTTCACCAATTAAAACAACCAGAGTATTTTTGTCAAGAATAGGATTTGAATACATAAATTCACCTAAAGCCAGAGGAACTGATATGATATCAAGCAAAACCTCAAAATTATATGCACCGAATACCGCACAGGAATAATCAGTTCCGCCCCCAATAATATAAATTCTTTTAATCTTATCTATCTTAACCTTTAAAAAATCAAAGTTGATTTTGTCCGCCTTTATATATCTGCCAAGCAAATCATCAATTAGCTGACCCTGTGTAAAAATTTCCTTTTTTGTGAAATCAGGAAAGCTGTCAAGGCTTGGAGGCAAAATAACAGCAGGCTCTTTTTTCTTTTTAGCAAGAAGCTTTTTCATCAAATCAATCCTTAATTAACCTTGCAACAATAACCGACATATCGTCCCTGTGGCGGGAATCACCGTGCTCAAGCGCAAAATCAAGTATAGCCTGTGCACGTTCATTAGATGTGATTTTATCATTCACCTTAATAAAGTCATCAAGTATTCCGCCCAAATCGGTAATGCCGTCACTCATCATTATTATTTCATCACCAACATTAAGCACTGTGGTACGTTTGGCAAATTCGATACCTCTTAATATACCTGCAGGCATCGAGCTTAGCTCACATTTGCTGAGCGAATTATTTTTAAGCACATAGCTTTTCGGTGCTCCCGCCTTATAGAATTCACACTTTCCGTTAAACAAATCAACACAGGCACAGTCAAGAGTTGCAAGGCTTTCCTCACTGCTTTTCACAAGTAAGGCACTGTTAACTACCTTAAGCGAAGAATCAAAACCGAAGCCTGCAGAAAGCAGTTTTGACAGCAAACCTGCTCCCATAGCACCATCAAGAGCAGCACGTCCGCCCTTGCCCATTCCGTCACTTATAATAAAAATCATATGACCTCTGCCGTCATTAATCATTTTAATGGTATCACCGCACAGCTTCCCCTCAGCACAATACTGAGCAAAACCAAAGTCCATTTTGTAATTCGCACGTTCAATAATTGACACCATCTGGCTTTTGCCTGAATAATTTGTACGACTTTTTTCAAAATATCTTCCGCATATTTTTTCGATTTCAGCTTTAATTCTCGGACTGTCAAGCCCACGTGTCTTTGAAGGTGCTGAAATCTCAACTCTTGTTCTGTTAAACTTGTCCACAATAACTGAAATATTTTCAGGGTATATATCATATTCCCCAAGCATTCGTCTTATTTTACCTGCTGCCTTATAATCAAAAAGCTCAGCCTCATCAAATTCAAACGCAAGATCAGCAAGCATGTCACTGATTGAGAAAAACTGGTCTGCCGCAACCATCCTCAGCTCGCTTTCCATAGGCTCAGTGCGGCCCATCTCATTTATCTTTTCCCTGACATCTCGCACACTTTCGCTCACCTGCGATAAGGCAGAGGATGCAAAGCGAAGTCTTACTACCAGACTCTGTCTTAAGCTGCCGTCAGGTGCAATATCAGCACCGCTTTCAAAAAATTCATTAATTTTATATCTTGCTCCTTCAGGCAAAAGAACTAAAATCAGTGCACCGCCAAAGCTTTCAATAACAGTGCATAAAGCTAATGCTCCTTCTCCAGACGCAACTGCAAAAAATGCCATTGAAAATACAAAGCAAGCACCAACACTTAAAGAAGAAATCGATGTAAAAAGCCCGGCAGCAAGTGCTGAAAATGCATACGCACCAAGCAAAAACAAGCTGTTTTCACCGCTTATACCAATGGAAAAACCCAAGCATATAGAAATAATAAGTCCCCATTTTTTAGAGCCAAAGCGTATTGCAATAAGCATTATTGCAGCCGCTATCATTCTTGCAGGTGCAAAACCTTTGATATTGATGACACAAAGGCTCGAAAGCAATGTTGAAAATGAAATAAGCAGACAGGTCAAGTCCGCTATCGGCAAGGCCTTGAACTTAAGTCTTTTCATATTGCAGTTTACACCCTTGAAAAAGAAATAACTGCTCCCCATTGCAAGCACTGCTTCACCGAACACAAGAGCATATTGACCAATAACTGCTCCTGTTTTCAGATTCATAACAACTCCCGTTGTAAAAACTGATAAAAAAGCTACCAGCATAGGCAGATATGCTTCTTTCTTTGTATTGAAAATATTTATAGCCAGCGCACCCAGGCAGGCAATGATTGTTGCACTGAAATACCTTATTGCATCATTCCCGCTGCAAAAAATCATATATCCAAGTCCTGCACCGACAGTAGAAAACAAAAAATTCTTCCTGCTGGATACACAAATAAGTGATACAGCAAAAGGGCAGCTTCCGCCGATTACCGTTGACACACTGAGCACAAGACTTGCCAGAAACCAAGCCCCCCGCTTTAATATCAGGTTAAACCGAGCATTTTTTAAGCTGCCCTTATCTATTTTCTTTATCTTTTCCTTAACATTCATTTTTACACTTCCCGTGAGCTATTATATTCCATATAATGTGAGAAAAATGTAAAAATATATAACTCCTACAATTTTGATATCAAATTAATCAGTGTACAGCAGACAACTCCTGCCAAAAGCGGAACAAGCATTGATAATGCACTCCATTTGACGCTCTTTGTTTCCTTATAAATTGTAAGAAGAGTTGTTGAACACGGGAAGTGGAACATTGAAAACACACATACACATAATGCTGTGACCCAGGTCCAGCCATTATCAACTAAAATTGTTTTCAGACTTTCAAGTGATGAATAATCACTGAGCTCTCCGGTTGATAAATAAACCATCAATGCAATCGGTATTACAATTTCATTGGCAGGGAAACCAAGTATAAACGCTAACAGCATTACACCATCCATACCAAGGAACTGACCAATCGGATTAAGCACCTCTGCAATTTTACTCAGCAGTGAAACATCACCCACAGAAATATTTGTAAGCACCCAGATTATCAAGCCTGCCGGTGCCGCAACAACAACCGCACGCAGCAGAACAAAAAGCACCTTTTCTCTTATTGTATCACCTATAAGCCTAAGCACCTTTGGCTTACGATACGGAGGCAGCTCCATAATATACGAGCTGCTTACACCCTTCAAAACCGTTGATGTCAGCAGCTTTGAACAGGCAAAGGTCATCAGCATTGACCCTGCAATCATGGCAAGCAGTATCATCGCAGACAAAAAGCTGTTTTTAACAAAAAACATGGATATTATTGCAATTAATAGTGGAAATACGCCACCAACATTGTGGCAACTTTTGCGTGCTTTTCGGTGAATAAACGGCTGAAATACTCTTATTCACCGTACATAAAAATATGCAAATCCGCTCCGTCCCACTCAATTTTCTGAATGAGCAATCTTATAATTTGCCGTTTGTCATAGATTGACAAATCATCAAATAAATTATTAAAGGACTTAACACTTTCAATTAAAGCATCTGTGTCAAAATCAATATTGCTTTCTGTTTGATTTTGCTCTGTAAGTTCCTTCTCAAGAGTGTGTAAGTATTCGGTTTGTTCTACTATTTTCTTATCAATAGCATTTATGGATACCGTACTTAATGTTGTATCGGTCAGGCGATTTATAAGGGTATTGATTTCACTTTGCGTTGATTCAATATCCTTTTTTATTTTGTCTGTCTTATCGTTATTCTGCTCTTTTTCATATTCTCTTTTCAGATTTTCAAGAGCAGAGGTAAAGGTGTCGAAATTGTCCAATTCACCTTTGATATAGTCAACTACTAAATCATCAGTCTGCTGACCTGTGAGGTTGGGGCAATCACAAAGTGCGTTGTTGCCTTTCAGTTTACTCGAACAGATATAACTGAAATTGTCACTTGTCGCCTTGTGCTTTTTGGAAAACATCTTTTCACCGCATTTTGTGCAGTAAATCAAGCCAGAAAGCAAGCCGATTTCACTATGATTAACAACCTTTTCTTTGTGATTGTTGTGAAAGTATTTTTGAATGGATACCCAGTCCTTACCGCTGATAATTCCCTCGTGTTTGCTGATTGCAACAATCCATTCATTCAGCGAATTTCTCGGTGCACCTGAACGGCTGTAATCTCTTTTGTTATAAGTTGAAACACCGTGCTCACCGTTCCACAACTCCTTATTCTGGCAAATGTCAGAACCGTTTTCGGCAAAGTACTTATATGCATTTTCATCTGCAATGCAGTAGACAGGATTTTGAAGAATATCACGAATACCAAGTACGGAAAAATATTTGCCTGTTGTCTTTGATTTAATCCTTTTTGCGATAAGATACTTACTCACAGCAGATACAGAATGCGTTTCAAGAAAGCAACTATACATCAGTTTAACAGTTTCAATCTCATCACTGAACACTAATTTATGCGAGGTTTTAACCTTGCCGTCAACAATAACCTCGCTTTCTTCTGCTCCCTGATAACCTGTGGGCGGAGTACCGCCGAGCCATCTGCCTGTGCGAGCCAAGAGGTGCATATTATCACGAACACGTTCGGCAATCGTTTCACGCTCAAGCTGTGCAAAAACAGAGGTGATATACATCATAGCCTTGCCCATAGGCGAAGAGGTATCAAAGTGCTCTTTAATGCAAATCAGATTAACACCCTTGTTGTTGAGCTTTTCAATCAAGCCCGAAAAATCACTGACATTACGACTGAGTCTATCAAGACGATAGCAGACAATATATTCAAATTTGTATGTATCAAGGTCTTTCATCATCTGCTGAAACTGCGGACGTTTTAAGTCCTTTGCAGAATATCCCTCGTCCTCGTAGATGAATATATCCTCATCAGCAACTTCAACATCTACCATTGAAAATTTAATGTATTGCTTACACATCTCAATCTGATTTTCAACACTCTCCCCCTTGCCTGTAAACAAGGACTTTCGGCTGTAAATTGCTACTTTCATCTAACCACCTCTTCTTTTACTTATAATATAACATCAAATAAAAAATACTTCAAGGCTCAACATCAATTTATATTCTTAAAATATTTCTTAAAATTAAGTGTTGAATATTGTGTAATATTAGGATATAATAT
>JAIDEF010000386.1 GCA_029054965.1 Eubacterium sp. | reverse complement strand
TATGCAGATAACGCAGCAACAACAAAATTAAGTCAAACTGCACTTGATGCAATGATGCCGTTTTTGACTGAAATATACGGCAATCCGTCATCACTGCATACCGATGGTCAGACGGCTAAAATGCACCTTGAAAATATAAGAGAGAAACTGGCAAAGTTAATTGGTGCATCACCTAAGGAAATTTATTTTACTTCAGGAGGAAGCGAAGCTGATAATCAGGCACTGAGAACTGCAGCTTACAATGGGAAGAAAAAAGGTAAAAAACACATAATTTCTTCAAAATTCGAGCATCACGCAGTTTTGCATACGCTGTACGAACTTGAAAAAGAGGGCTTTGAGGTTACACTTCTTGATGTTAACTCAAACGGTATCGTAAAGGCTGAAGATATTGCAAATACAATTACTGAAAATACCTGTCTTGTTACAATAATGACTGCTAACAATGAAATAGGCACAATTCAGCCTGTCGCTGAAATCGGAAAGCTCTGCAGAGAAAAGGGCGTTATATTCCATACAGATGCAGTTCAGGCAGTAGGTCATATTCCTGTTAATGTTAATGAAATGAATATTGATATGCTTTCAGCGTCAGCCCATAAATTTCATGGTCCAAAGGGTATCGGTTTTCTTTATGTAAGAAAGGGTATTCCTATACACAGCCTGATTGCGGGTGGAGCGCAGGAAAGAGGGAAGCGTGCAGGTACAGAAAATTTAGCTGCAATTGCAGGGATGGAGGCTGCTTTGTCTGAATCGCTGAATAGTCTTGATAATAATTCTGCAAAAATAACTTCGCTCAGGAATAAGCTTGTACATGGTCTTAAAACAATTGAAAGAAGCAGAATTAACGGTGATTTGACTTATCATCTGCCTGGTACAATTAATATGTGCTTTGAAGGGATAGAGGGTGAAAGCTTATTGCTTTTGCTTGATATGAAAGGGATAAGAGCATCAAGCGGCTCTGCATGCACAAGCGGCAGTCTTGAGCCGTCACATGTTCTTCTTGCAATCGGTGTCCCTGTTGAAACTGCTCACGGTTCACTACGACTGTCAATTAATGAAAATAACACAGAAGCTGAAATTGAATATATGATAAAAACAATCACTGAGATTGTAGCATATCTGCGTTCCATATCACCTGTGTGGGAGAAAATTATAAGCGAAAATAAGTAATTGATAATATTCGGGAGAAAAAATATGGCACTTTATTCAGAAAAAGTAATGGACCACTTTACAAATCCAAGAAATGTTGGTAAAATTGAAAATGCAGATGGTATCGGTGAAGTCGGCAATGCAAAATGCGGCGATATTATGAAAATATATATCAAAGTAACCGATGACGGAATAATTGATGATGTAAAGTTCAATACATTTGGCTGTGCATCAGCAATTGCATCAAGCTCAATGGCTACTGAAATGATTAAGGGTCAGCCGATTGATAAAGCTTTAGAGCTTACAAACAAAGCTGTTATTGAAGCTCTTGACGGTTTGCCGCCGATTAAAATTCATTGTTCCGTTCTTGCAGAAGAGGCTGTTAAAATGGCAGTAAAAAATTATTACGATAAGAAGGGCATATCATATGACCCATCGCTGTTTTGTGATGGTAATTGTGATTGCTGCGGAGAGCATTAATGAGTATTAAGGATATTCAAAATCAGATTTTGGAATTGAAAAGGGAAAAAGATATTTGTATTTTAGCACATTGTTATCAGTCGCCTGAAATATTAGAGGTTGCTGATTTCACAGGTGACAGCTTTGCGTTGTCTGTAAAGGCTTCACAGGTGCAAAATAAAATTGTTATAATGTGCGGTGTTCGTTTTATGGCTGAAACCGTTAAAATTCTTTCGCCAGACAAAAAGGTTATATTGGCAAATCCTATTGCAGGCTGTCCTATGGCTGAAATGATGGACAAGGAGGTTATTGCTCAGGTTAAAGAGCAGTATCCTGATTACACGGTTGTGGCTTATATTAATACCACAAGCGAGCTTAAGACAATCTGTGATGTGTGTGTTACATCATCATCTGCACTTGAAATCTGTAAGAAAATTGATAACGATAACATTCTGTTTATCCCTGACTGTAATCTTGGTGATTGGATTTCAAAACAGCTCCCTGAAAAGAATTTCAAGCTTCTTAACGGTGGCTGTCCTACTCACGCAAAAATGACTGCTAAGGATGTTGAAAAGGCGAAGGCACTTTATCCGAATGCTGAATTTTTGGTTCATCCCGAATGCACACCTGAAGTTGTGGCGCTTGCTGACTATGTCGGTTCAACAACAGGGATTATGGATTATGCTAAAAAAAGCAGTGCAAAGGAATTTATTATAGGAACAGAAAACAGTATTGTTACACACCTTCAGCTTGAGTGTGCGGATAAAAAGTTCTATCCGCTGTCGAAGGACTGTATTTGTAATAATATGAAAGCAACAACGCTTGTTGATGTGCTTAATTGCTGTAAGGGTACCTTTGGCGAGGAAATTGAGCTTGATGATGAAACCTACAAGGGTGCTAAAAGATGTATTGATGAAATGATAAGGCTTGGTTAATTTATGAGTAAAAAAGCAATTACCGCAATGAGCGGTGGCGTTGATTCCAGCGTTGCCGCTTTTTTGATGAAAGAAAAAGGCTTCGATTGCATCGGTGCTACAATGAAGCTTTATGACAATGATGATATTATGATAAGCAGAGAGAAAACCTGCTGTTCACTTGATGACATTGAGGATGCACGTTCAGTAGCCAACAGGCTTTCAATGCCTTATTATGTTTTCAATTTTAAAGACGAATTTAAGGAAAAGGTTATTGACAAATTCATTGCTACCTATGAAAACGGCGGAACACCAAATCCCTGTATTGAATGCAACCGATATTTAAAGTTCAAAAGACTTTTTCAGAAAATGCAGGAGCTTGGTTTTGACTATGTTGTAACAGGTCATTATGCTAAGACTGAAGAAAAAGACGGCTGGTTTTATTTGAAAAAAGGTGAGGATGCTTCAAAGGACCAAAGCTATGTTCTTTATTCACTAACACAGGAACAGCTTTCTCATATCATTTTTCCGCTTGGTGAATATTCAAAAAACGAAATCAGAGAAATTGCAGAGGACAATGATTTTCTTAATGCACGCAAAAAAGACAGTCAGGACATCTGTTTTGTGCCTGACGGCGACTATGCGAATTTTATTGAGCGGTATCTTGGTAAAACATATCCAAAGGGTAATTTTATTGATATTAACGGTAATGTTCTTGGCGAACACCAGGGGATTATAAGATACACAAACGGTCAGCGAAAGGGGCTTGGTGTTGCCTTCGGCAAGCCTATGTATGTGGCTGATAAAAATGTTGCTGAAAATACAGTTACACTTTGTACTAATGACGAATTGTTTTCCAAAGAGCTTACAGCAGATGATTTTAACTGGCTTATACCAAATCCTGCAAAGAAAATCAGATGCTTTGCCCGTGTTCGTTATAATATGAAGGAGCAGCCTGCAGCAGCATACATTCTTGACGATGGTAAGGTCAAAGTTGTTTTTGATGAACCGCAAAGAGCCATAACCAAGGGTCAGGCAGTGGTACTTTATGACTGCGACACAGTTCTTGGCGGCGGAACAATTATTTAAGTTTTTTATTGACATTTTATTTCAGCTATGATACTATGTCAAAAAGAGGTAATTATTATGTTTAATTTAACTGTTAAACTTCATAACTCATTTGCACCTATGCAGTATGCATGGGCTTATTTGGGTTGTGTTCATAGCAGTTAGTTTTAATTTATCTATATCAATTATTAAACTGCTGATGAACACTTGGTTCATCAGCAGTTATTTTTTTACAGGAGGTTATATTATGGTTAAGCTTAGTTCGATTAAGCCAAGTGAACTGAAAAGTGCATACAGAATGCACCGCAAAGGCTTTATGCCCACATTCTTGAAGTACTTTGACAGAATAAATCCTATATTTGAAAGCTTTAAAAGGTTTAACGATTTTTATAATCATCCTGATTTATATATGTTCTGGATTATTCTTGATGGCAAAGCAGTCGGTGAAATCTGGATTGCCGTCACGAACGACACGGCAAAACTTGCAAGGCTCTTTGTACTGAAAGAATTTCAGAACAGGGGTGTTGCACAGCAAGCAATTAGGGCTGCGGAAAATCTTTTCCCCAGTAATAAACGATGGTGGCTCAATACAATTAAGGAAGAAAAGAACAATTGTCACCTTTATGAAAAAATGGGTTATATCCCAATAGGCAATGAAAAGAAAATCAATAAGCGTATGACAATCATTGAATATGAAAAGAGGAATAAATGATATGACTTGTTTATTTTGTCGGATAGCTAAAAGGGAGATACCTTGCTATAAAATTTATGAGAATGAATATTCAATTGCATTTTTAGACCCTGCGAAGGATAATGATGGTCATATACTTGTTATACCGAAAAAGCACTGCAAAAATATTTTTGACTGTGATGATTTTACTTTAAGTGAATTAATGAGGTCCGTTAAGCTGATTTCAAATCATTTGGTTAATACTTGCGGTTTCAGCGGTGTAAATATTCTTAATGCAAACGGTGAAGCGGCACAGCAGTCTGTAGGTCATTTTCATATTCATATTATTCCTCGCAAAGATAATGATAAAATAGATGCCTGGATAAAGCTTAATGGCGGTATTACATCTCTTGAGGAAATACAGAAAAAATTAAAGGTGGTTGAACAATATGAGTAAAGAACCGATATTGGAAACAGAAAGATTAATATTAAGACCCATAACACTTGATGATGCTGAAGCTTGTTTTAGCTGGAACAGTGATGAACGTGTTGCGAGATATATGTGCTATCCTACATTTACAGATATTCAGCAGACCATTGACTGGATTAAAACAACCCTTGTTGATGAAGAAGAATGGAACTGGGCATTTGTTTTAAAGAGTGAAAACAGGGTGATAGGAACAGGCGGCATAGGTCCTAATAAATTTATGGACGGCTACTGGGGGATAGGCTACAATTTTCATTATGATTATTGGCACAAGGGCTATTGTACCGAGGCTATGAGAGCAATTGTTGATTATGCCCACAGCAAGCTTGGCGTTGATAAAATATGCAGTGATCACGCAGTTGAGAATCCGCGTTCAGGCAAGGTTATGGAAAAGCTTGGTCTTAAATTTCATCATTACGGTGAATATTCCAAGCTGGACGGAAGTGTAACTTTCAAAGCAAAATTTTATACTTTAGAATATTAAAACAATATATTAATTACAGGTTTATAATTAACCTTATATTTTGGAGGAACTATTATGAAAAATTTAAAAAAAGTTTTAGCAGTAGTATTATCAATACTGTTTGCAGCAGCAATATTTGCAGGCTGTACAGCAAAAGAGAATAACGAAACAAATACAAACAATAATACTGAAAGCAGTCAGAATAAGGTTGCTATACTTCAGTATATGCCGCATACAAGTCTTGACAACTGTACACAGGGAGTTAAGAATGCTCTTGATGAGGCGGGTATTAAGTATGATGTTCAGATTGGTTCAAGCGGCAGTGCCGATGCTGACTGCCAGAGCTATGCACAGCAGATGGTTGCAAGCGGCTATGACCTTGTCATTGCAGTTGCTACTCCTGCCGCAATGAGTGCTTACTCTGCAGTACAGAATGCATCTGCAGGTACTCCTGTTGTTTTCTGTGCTGTTTCTGACCCCGTTGCTGCAGGTCTTGTTGAAACTATGGAAGTACCGAATAAAAATTGTACAGGTACTGCTGATGCAATTGATATTGCCGGTCAGATTGAGCTTATAAAAACTCTTCAGCCTGAAATCAAAACTCTCGGTGTTTTTTACACTACAAGTGAGGCTAATTCAATCAGTCAGTTAAAAACCTTGCAGGCTGAGTGTGCGAAGGCAGGTATTGAGCTTAAGTCACAGGGCATTGCCGAGGCTTCCGAGCTTGCGTCTGCTGCGGCAGCACTTATACCTCAGATTGATGCTATCACAAATTTAACAGACAACAATGTTGTTGATAATATGAATGTATTTCTTGAGCAGGCTGATGCTGCAAAAGTTCCTGTATATGGTTCAGAGATTGAACAGGTCAAGAAGGGTTGTCTTGCATCTGCTTCAATCGACTATGTTGCTCTCGGCGAAAGAACAGGGCAGATTGCAGTTGATATTCTCAGTGGTAAGGATGCAAAAACATATCCTGCAGTTACTGTTACAGATTCTTTCCTCGTAATTAATCCTGATACAGCATCAAAGCTTGGAATTTCTATTCCTGAGTCTTTGGCTGATGTTCAGCAGGTAAAAGCAGGCGAGTAATAATTTACAATAATAAGAAAATGGGCAGATTAACTCTGCTCATTTTCTTGGCAGGAAGTGATTTTATGGAAACTTTAAATATAATTAAGGTTGTACTTGAGGAAGGCTTCAAGTACGCAATTCTTGCACTCGGTGTTTATCTTTCATACAGCATACTTGATTTCCCTGATTTATCTGTTGACGGAACAATGCCGCTTGGTGCAATTGTGTCAAGTATTCTTATTTTAAAAGGCTTTAATCCTTGGTTGAGTCTGCTGATTGCCTTTGGATGCGGATTAATTGCAGGCTGTCTGACAGGTGTTCTGCATGTTAAGCTGAAGCTTCAGCCGCTGTTGTCAGGTATACTTGTATATACTTTGCTATTGTCAATAAATCTTGTTCTTATAAAATTTGGTACAGGCGGTCAGTCTGTTGCATCAATTTTCGGGCAGAAAACAATATTCAACAGTGGTGTGGCCAACATTCTCCCATCTGAAGCAGGCGGAATGAATATAAGAAAGCTTATTGTACTTGCAATATTCGTTATTGTGCTTAAAATTCTTATGGATTTGTACCTGAAAACAAAGTCAGGTATGCTCCTTCGTGCTACAGGTTCAAATCAACAGTTTGTTGTTATGCTTGCTAAAAATCCGGGTATGACAAAGATTTTAGGACTTGCAATCGGTAATGGACTTGCTGCCATCAGCGGTGCTGTTATTGCACAGAGTACCGAAACTGCTAATACAACAATGGGTGTTGGTATGGTGGTATTCGGTCTTTCAAGTGTTATTATCGGTCTGTCACTCTTCAAGCGAGTGGGCTTTATGAAGGCGACCACAATGGTTATTTCAGGTACAATTATTTATAAGGCTTGCTTGCAGATTGCTGTAGTTATCGGGCTGCCGAGTGAATATAATAAGCTCCTTATGGCTGTTCTGTTTGTCATAGCTCTTGTGTTCAGCGGAACTCTTCAGGGTAAGAGTGCAAAAAGGAGAGAGAAAAATGCTTGAATTAAATAACATTACTAAACGCTTTAACGTGGGCTCTGTGGACGAATCAACTGTTTTTGATAATTTCAATTTCAAAGTTAATAAGGGTGACTTTGTTTCAATAATCGGTTCAAACGGCAGCGGTAAAACTACACTGCTTAATCTTATTTGCGGTTCACTTAAGCCTGACAGCGGTAAAATCCTATTCAACGGAAAAGATATTACCCATGTATCGGAATTTAAAAGGGCAAAAATTATCGGCAGAGTTTTTCAGGAACCAAGAGTCGGCACCTGTGCTGATTTGACAATTCTTGAAAATATGGCACTTGCCGATAATAAAAATAAGCCCTTCGGTCTTGCAAGATGCGTCAATAAAAAGCGAATTGATTATTATAAATCACTTGTTGAACAATGTAATATGGGTCTTGAAAACAGAATGGGTGTGCAGGTTGGCACGCTTTCAGGCGGTCAGAGGCAGGCTCTTGCACTTGTTATTGCCAATATGACAAATGTGGATTTGCTCATTCTTGACGAGCATATTGCTGCCCTTGATCCTAAATCCTCCGAGATTGTTATGGGGCTGACAAACGAGCTTGTGCTTAAAAATAATATCACTACAATGATGGTTACGCATAACTTAAGATTTGCTGCCGAATACGGCAACCGACTTGTTATGATGCATTCAGGCAACGCAATTCTTGATATCAGGGATGAAGAAAAAAAGAATACCCCTGTCGAGGATATTCTCAAAATATTTGATGAAATCAGTATCGAAACAGGAAATTAACAATAAATGAACAAAAAGTGACAGGATAAATCCTGTCACTTTTTTGACCAAATACATATGCAGAAAATATATTGTTGACAACATATAATATCTATGCTATTATGTGATTAGAATAAGATGTTTTATTAAAAATGGATAGAGGTGAGTCCGATGTACTAAATAAAAACTTAAAGCACATTTACAAAATAGTAGAAATATTATATGATAAAGGGGATTTATTTATGAAGAGAAAATTTAATGCTTTTTTTACAATCGGCTGTGCATTATTAATTGTTATTTCTGGCAATAGTTTTGCATTTGCTGCTGATAATATTCAATTAACTAATGATGATATGTTATTAGTGAACTATGGTTACCCTGAGGAAAGTATTGATGCATTGTCACTCGAACAAAGAAAAGAATTAGTTAAAGCGTTAAACGATAACCCAGACAATGTTAAAATCGAAACTTCTGTTTTGGAGCTTGATAATTTAGCTGAAATTGAGAGTTTTATGGGTACTTCAGATGATGTTCTCGTTGAAATGGGTGCTGATTTATCTGCTATTATATCAAATCGATATGAACTCAATGAGATTTCTAAGCAAACTGATGTGGAAATAGCAGCCGAAAGAGATATTAGCTTAACTGAAGCAAAGTATTTAAAAAAATCTATCGAAAAAGGTCGTAGTGAAGACAATAGTTACGATTGCAAAGACAAAGATAATGCTATAACTGCTTCTGGATCGATATCATCATCAAAATTGACTTACACACAATTATATTCAAATAAATCGACATCTACAGCACCATCGTATAATGTTACTCTAACATATAATTGGATTTCACCATATACATTAACAATCTTTACTGATGAAATAGTTACAGCTTGGGGTGGAAATCTTAATTCGAGTAATATATCCGCAAAAGCAAGTTACTATTATGATAGAGGAACAAAATGGGATACATATTTTAAGCAAAATGCTATGACAATTAACGAAACAGTAAATAAAGGTATCGAATTCAAATTTCCTCAATCAATTGCAGGACTTTCAACGCAAGTAAGGACGAAAACGGGCTCAGCAACGTTTAATATATATCAGACAAAGATGCAGGGATATGATACTAAAATTCTTTCTCAGTATTGTCATAGAGTATTAAGTGTTGGCAGTGCTTCCATTGGAATATCCGCATCTGGACCATCAGTTGGTATATCAGTTGGTGGTGCTTGGGATACTTCTCCCCAAAGATCCACAACAATTAGATATTGATTATATTCTTTAAATAATTATTTAGAATGAAAATGAGTAAAAAAGAAACTATTAAATTATTAAGTATTATTATATTTATATTTTATACATTTTCAGCTTGCAGTATAAAAGAAAATATCGATATAAAAAAACAGTATCAATATGACTGGGCAATGTATAATTACGGACAAACTATAAATGAGTCAAATGGAGAAGTCGGGGTTGATATCAATATTATACCGATTTTAAGTAAGATTGAGAATAACAAACATACAGTAGTTGCTGTTGTTGATTCAGGTATTGATTATTCAAATGATATACTTGTTGATAAGGCTTATATGAATTTTGAAGATCCGATAGACGGAAAAGATAATGATAATAATGGTTTTATTGACGATTATTATGGATGGAATTTCTATAATAATAACAATTCTATTTTTGAAGATGCTCTATATGATTATCATGGTACATATATAGCTACGACAATATCAAGAATTGCTCCTTTTTCTCAAATATTATCTGTAAAATTTCTAAAATCGACATCTGGTTCTCCTAATGATGCAATTTCTGCAGTGCAGTATGCAATTGATAGAGGTGCAAGAATTATTAACTGTAGTTGGAATTTTAGTGAAGAAAATGAAAAACTATATGAAATAATGAAAAATAATTCCCAAGTATTATTTGTCTGTGCTGCTGGAAATTTAAATAT
>JAIDEF010000385.1 GCA_029054965.1 Eubacterium sp. | reverse complement strand
AATAAATATAATACACGTGTATTATATTTATTAAAATTAAATATAAAGGGGGATTGGTTTTGGCAATAGCAACCTTTAAGCGTTATGAGAAAAAATACCTTATAACAAAAGAAATGCTTGACCGAATTTTGCCCTCTATGCTGGAGTACATGGAGCTCGACCCATTTTGCCTTAATGGTAATGAATATAGAATTTACAGTATTTATTACGACACAGATAACCATGATGTTATCAGGCAAAATTCCTCCGGACCTGTTTACAAGGAAAAAATGAGAATTCGTTCTTATTACGACCGCAAGGATCCGGAAGATAAAATCTTTATGGAAATAAAGAAAAAAAGTGAGGGTCAGGGAAACAAGCGAAGAATTAAGCTTAAAATCAAGGAAATTGAGCCTTTTGTCAACGAGGGTATCCTGCCGGAAACAAAGGATTACCTATCTGCTCAGGTTGCGAAGGAGCTGCAATACTACCTTAAAATGAATAAGGTGCACCCTGCACTTTACGTTCAGTATGACAGGCTTGCTTTATTTGGCAAAGAGGACAAAAATTTCAGAATGACCTTTGACAGAAATGTCAGAACAAGAAGGTCAAATTTTGTGTTTGGTGAAAGCGATGATGATGAGCTGCTTCTGCCGGGCGGTGAGTACATAATGGAAATAAAAATCCTTGGTGCAATGCCGCTGTGGCTCACACGGCTTCTCAGTGAAAATGGCTTATTCAGCCACGGCTTTTCAAAATACGGTGTTAAATACAAGCGTGATGCCGCCGAACACAAGCTTATATACCATATGACCGATAAGGATGGTAATGAGCTTGGCTTTGAAGATTTTAACTAAATTTGAATTATAAGGAGAGAAAACAATGAATTTTAATGATTTGATTTCAAGCGCCGTTAGCAGTGACATTGCAAGCTCACTTACAATAGTAAGCGTGCTTGAGATTTTGGCAAGCTCGGTTATCATAGGTTTGGTAATCAGTCTTGTATATCTGTTCACACATAAAAAAGAAGGCTACAGCCAGGCATTCTGTGTAGCACTTATCTTACTTGCACCTATTGTAGGTCTTGTAATTTTACTTATCGGAAATAATGTAGCAAGAGCATTCAGTCTTGCAGGTGCATTCGCACTTATCCGTTTCCGCAGTGCACCCGGCGATCCTAAGGACATTGCTTTTGTATTCCTTTCAGTTGTAATGGGTCTTGCATGCGGTATGGGCTACTGGTTATATGCAGCTATTGCAACAGTAGTTATCTGCCTTGTTATAATCATTCTTCACATTACAAACTATGCAGGCAAAAAAGGTGATGTTTATACACTTAAAATTACAGTGCCTGAAACGCTCAACTATGTTGGTGCATTTGATGAAACACTTAACAAATATACCAATTCCTTTAAACTGGTTAAGGTTAAATCAGTTGACTTCGGCGCTTTATTTGAGCTGAGCTTTACAGTTGAACTCAAGGATGACAAGCAGATGAGAGAAATGCTTGATGACCTGAGAGCTATGAACGGCAACTTAAAAATTATGCTTTCAACTGAGGCTCCTGCTGTAAAAAGCTTCCATTTTCAATAAAAAGTTTTCAGGAACGCTTAAAGCGTTCCTGAACGTGTTTTATAAGCAAAAATGAAAGTCACAATATCTTGTGTATATTAATAAAATAACAACAAATAGAAGCTGGTGATTAAATGAAATTTAAAAAAATTATGTCCGTATTGCTTGCAGCAGCACTTACTGTAACCGCATTCACAGCCTGTTCAAAGCAAGAGGGAAAGCCCGCTGCAGAAAGCCCTTCAAATGTTGTAGAGGTTACTGACGCTGATGACGGAAGCAAGGAAACTGTTGAAACTGAGGATACAACCTTTGAGGTTACCGATAAAGACGGAAATGTTTTAACACTTATTCCGATTTATCACAGTGACGGCACAACAATAATTGCAGGTTATGTAGAGGCTGCCAAGGACAAGGACGGCAAAGCACTTGATGAAAAAAGCTACGAATACATAAAGAAGGTTATTGCCGTTGAAGCAGATGAGGAAGGCAATTTCTCGATAAAAATGGTAAACGATAAGCCTGTTACATTAACTGCACTGGTTGATGACAAGGGTAATATAATTGCACTGCAGGATGCCCTTGATCTTGACAATGACAAGGATGTCGAAGAATACTTCAAGGCTACAACCTCAGCAGACAGTGCAAACAATCTGTTTATCAGACTTGACAAGGATGATAAGGGTAATCTTGTTAATGTAACAGTTGAAACTAAAAAAGAGGGTAATAAAACCGTTACACAGGTTAAAACAAGTGATGGCAAAACTCAGACTGTTAATAAATCAAACGAAACTAAAAACCTTAATGAATTTCATCCACCGAAAAATCCAGGTGAAACAACCACTAAAAAGCCTGATGAAACAACCACTAAAAAGCCAAGTGGTGAAAGCCCTACCAAGCCGAGCGGCAGTGGTAATGATGACCCGATAACTCCCGACCCTGAGCCTACAGTTGATTACACCGCTATTGTTTTAAAGAAGAACGGCGAAATTGCCTGTGATGCATCAAATGTTACTGTTTCAGGCTCTGCTGCCACAGGCGGTATTGAGGTAGTAGTTGATGGTGCAGGAGAACACAGCAAATATTATGTTACCAGCGAAACAGACACCTTCTATGGTCAGATGGAATTCAGATTTCATATTGATGATGATGTTGAGGTTAAGTTTTATGATGTAACACTCAACGCTGATAAAAAGACAGCACTTAAATTTACTGATGCCGACAGAGAAAAGGACAAGGAAAATGACGGCGAGGAAATCGGCACAGGCGGCTCAATCGGCTCAGGTGTTGAGGTTGCAGCACCAAAGGTTGAATTAAGCTTCACAGGAAGGAACTCCTTCAAAGCAAACGGCAGCGGTAAAAACGGAACAATTTACAGCGAATGCAAGCTGGCAATTAAAGGTCACGGAAGTGCCAATATTGATGGTGGTCAGAATCTCAGCGGTATCTGCTCAACAGAATCCATGAGCATAAAAAATGCTACACTGAATATAACAAGTGCTGCAAAGCAGGGCATCTCCTGCGACAGAAAGGTTACTGTTAACGGCGGTGCAACAATCAATATTAATTCAAAGGGTGACGGAATCCACTGCAATAAATTTTTATACAACGGTTACAACACAACCGACGGCAAAAGCACTATCACCATTAATTCACTTTATAACTTTGATTGTGCAGACGGAATAGACACCGATGACTATATCATTATCAACGGCGGTGATTTATTTATCACTGCACTGTCAGATATGAAATATGCACTTAAGGTACGAAAGGTTATAAAGTTTAACCCCAAGGGACAGTTTGAAATCAACGGCGGTCTTGTTGAAGCTTCAGGCTCAAACAACTCAAGACTTACAAGCTGCAGTCAGTCAACCGTAACCGTTAAGGGTATGCAGGCAACAACATACACTGTTAACGATTATGTATCGTCAGGCGGAGCAAAGGCATTTATCTGTTCCCCTTCAGGCGCATCTGTCGTTAAAAATGCATCAGGTCAATCGATTAATGTTGAGCCTGACGGAAATATCAGATACGCAGATTTTTAAAGTAAACAGAGGAGAATAAGAAGTGAAAAAATCATTCAAAAAAATGCTTGCAGTCCTTTTAGCCGCTGTAATAGTATTGACCACATTGGCGATATCGCCGCTGTCTGCTTCGGCTGCCGAAAGTGCTGTCACTCTTGAAAATCAGAGCGCACCCATCTGGGCTGATGCAGAAAATGTATTATCCCAGACGGATATTACTGATTTCAATGCGGGTGACAAGCTGGCTGCACTGGGTGGTATTGCACCTTTCAAAAGAAGCACAAGTTCAAGTAACTACTACTGGTTTTTTCCGTCAAATGCTGATTTGTCTGCATTGAAAATCTGGTTTGCTGACAATGCAACAGCATCTGTTACTCTTGACGGAATAACAACTCAGCTTACAAGCGGTATGCCTACAAATGTTTTTGAAAGCATTAATGAGGGCGGAATATCAAAGGTTGCAACAGTAAAAGTTAACAGCACGAACTACACTGTCACTGTAATTAAGAGCGGTGAGGTTGGTGCAGTTTATATTGACACAAATTCAGGCTCACTCAGTTCCATCACAGCCAGCAGTGACCATTCAGTAAGTGAGCCCGGCTCAATTATGGTTGTTCAGCCCAACGGCAAAATCGACTATATGGGCATTATGGAAAAGATGAGCGGACGCGGAAACGGTACATGGACAGGAACTTCTGCCGTAGACAAAAACGGAGGCATTAAGAATCCCTATAACATTAAGCTTGCAAAATCCACTTCTTTGCTTGGTATGAACGCTGCAAAAAAATGGTGCCTGCTTGCAAACTCAGGTGATCTGAGTCTGGTTAAAAACCAGCTTACATATGACTTTGCAGATTATATCGGAATTAAGTATCAGCCACACTGCGAGCCTGTTGACCTTTATGTCAACCAACAGTATTTAGGCTCATATCAGCTTGCTGAAAAGGTTGAAATCAAATCAAACAGAATCAATATCAGCGATGCATATGAAAATCTTGAAATCGCAAACGGAACACAAGACCCTGTAACAGGCGCAATAATACCTAAGGATTTAACAGGAACAACTGTTACAACAAACAACACCAACGGTTCAACAACAATAGACAGAACCCAGCCGGGTCAAAATGTAGGCTCGAAAAAATATTCAACAGGATTGACAGATATAACCGACCAGACAGGCGGTTATCTGTACGAGCTTGAAATCAGCAACCGATGGGTTGAGGAAAATGCAGGCTTCTGTGGATATAACCGACAGGGCTGGGTTATAAAAAGCGCTGACTACGCAACAGAGGCTATGGTTGACTACAGCTATAATCTGCTTTATGCCCTTGGCTCATCAGTTTATAATAACGGTGTTGTTCCAAACGCATCAACAACAACCAACTGCTCGAGCCACGGCACCTTGAATGTTGCAAGATATGGCTCTGTCAAAATTACAAACCCTGCTCCTGCTGTACAATATCAAGGTAAAAAATGGAGCGATATTCTTGATGCTGATTCGGCGGTAAGATATTACTGGACACAGGAATTTTTCAAGAATATGGACTCATCAACATCATCAACCTACTTCTATAAGGACAGTGATGTTGTCGACTCCAAGCTATATGCAGGTCCGATGTGGGATATGGATAACTGTATCGGCTTTGACAGAGGCAACGGAAGCCGCTGGGGCTATTCATGGACATCATCAAATGGCTGGTATACTAAAAACTCCAGAATTTACAGATGGAGATGTAATGACAGCACCACAACATACAGTAAAGATACAGAATCACCACTTAACTTCTATGCTGCACTTGCTACAAACTGTGATGATTTCTGGTCAATGGCTGAAAAATACTGGTATAACACCATTGCACCAGCTGTTGATATTATCACAGGTAAAGCAACCGACCCAACAGGCAAGCTGAAATCTGCAGAGGAATACATCAATATCGTAACTAAAAGCGGAATTATGGATGCTATTCGTCTTGACAGAAACGGCGGAACATATGACACCGCTGCAAATGTAAGCGGAATGACTAATTGGTTCAATGAGCGTAAAACCTGGATTAATTCGCAGATTTCTCCAATCAGCTTCAGCGGAACAATTATTGAAAGCATACCTGACCAGCTTTATACCGGAAGCGAAATCACTCCTAAAGTAAACATTACATATAATGACACAAAAATCGGCAAAATACAGCTTACAGAAGGTGTTGATTACACTTTAAGCTATAGCAATAATATCAATACAGGCACTGCTACAATAACTGCCACAGGTATTAATGGTTACACAGGCTCAAAAAGCATTACCTTTAACATTGTACCCAATCAACTGAATATCGGCACACTGACCATTGACTCTGCAACCTATTCCAATACCGAGCTGAATGCCAAGCTGATTGACTCTGCAGGCAATGATTTGACAGATGCAGCTTCCTATCAATGGTACAAAAACGGCACAGCAATCAGCGGTGCGACAGACAACAGCTATTTGGTTGATGCTGCTGACATAGGTGCTGTAATCACTGTTACAGCAAACGGTGACGGTAAAAATCTTACAGGCAGCATAACATCTAATTCCTGTACTGTTCTTTCAGGAACAAGACCCGAATCATACCAGAAAACAATTGCTGCTTGGGATTATGACTACACTGCAAACAGCACACAATTAGTCAGCGGTGATGCAACAGGTGCAGAATTCTATTACACTGCCACAAGCGGTGAATATCAGGAAACCTCAAATCTTTATGCAAGTGTTAATGCAAAGGATCAGGCAAAGGTTAAATGGTCAGGTACTGCTGATTTATACACCAACAGCAGCAACACTGTTACCAATGATCAGGCACCTGTTATGGGAACATCAAAATCCACCGGTCTTGGCTGGGGCACATATCCTTATTTTGAAACCGTGATTTCAACTGCAGGATTTGAAAACATTAAATTCAGTGCAAAGCTCGGCGGTACAAAAAAAGCTCCCAAGGAATGGAAGCTGCAATACAGTACAGACGGTATAAATTATACAGATGTAAGCGGTGCAGTTCACTCAATTGCCGCAAACAAAACAATGGAGCAGGCATTCAATGAAATACAATTACCTGCTGAATGCAACAATATTAAAACTCTTTACATAAGAATGGTTGTTTGCAAAGACCTTGCTATTAACGGCACAGGCACCATTGTTAACCAGACAAGCGGTGACGCTGCAGTCAACAATATAAAGGTAACAGGTGCTTCACTCAGTGTAATAACATCACTTTATGCACCTACTGTTCTTCCTGAAAGCGGATCAACAATTTTTGATAATGACAGCATCGTGATAAAGGATAATAATGGCGGTGCCGATGTTTACTACTCAGTAAATTCAGGTGAGCCAACGCTCTATACCAACGAAATTAATCCTTTTGACAGTAATTCAAAAATCGGTGACACCGCTACTATAACAGCTTACTCAGCATTTAACGATATTAAAAGCGATGAGGTAACAACTACTGTAACCTACGGCGGTATTAATATCAACAGCTTTAACTATGATACATACTCAACCGATGTTACCAATGCTAAGGTACAGTCAACAGGCGGTACTTATGGTAAAAGCGGACGAATGACCGCAACCACAGACGGAAATTCACAATACGTTCCGCTCTGGAATGAAAGCAACAAAGCTTTCTGTGTTTCTCCTGATGACGGTGCAAAGTGGAGTGAAAACTCAGGCTTTACCTATGAGGTATCAACCGCAGGCTTTGAAAATATTACCTTCAGCTGCAAGGCTTATACCACAGCACAGGGTCCGAAGAGTGTTACACTGCAGTACAGTACAGACGGCGAAAACTTCACAAATGTAAAAACCAATGCTGCGTTAACTGCAAATGCTGCCCTTGAGCAGTTGTTCCTGACTACAAAGCTTCCTGCTGCCTGCAGCAATCTAAGCAAGCTTTACATCAGACTTGCTACCACTGAGGATATGACCTTCAGCGATACAAAGCTTCATAATGAAGCATCAAAGGGCAATCTTTATGTTAACGATGTAACAGTTTCAGGTGAAAGCAACGGCGAATATAAAATGCCTTATACCAACAAATCAACAAATTACTTTGGTGATAATGGTATTATCAACTACACAAGCCCTGACGGACTGAGTATGAAATACTTTATAAGTGATTCAAAAAACAATGTTGTTCAATCAGGTACATATCCTGCAACAGGAATTCAGCTTTCAACAGTAAAAGGTTTCAACAATGCTGTTAAGGAACCATATACAGTTGCAATCTGGGTTGAAGAGGATGATGACACAAGTAAGGTAAATACTGCAACCTATTATTATAAAGGAAGCACAGTAGTTAAATTTGACTATACTGATGAAACAGGAAAGCGTCCTTTTGAGGCATATGTAGCTTCTAATTTCCTGTCAGCAAGAAATACAAGCGGTGCAAACACAGGCAAAATTTCTATGTACCCTGACGGCAGCAAGGCAGCTCTTATTTCACATACTAACCAATATGGCGTTAAGGCAACCTGGAGTGATTCAAATAAATTCGTTTCAAACAAAACTCTTGACAAGGTCAGCGGAAACGGCTATTGGTTAATTGAAACAAGCACAAAGGGATTCCATGACTTAACTCTTAACCTTGATCAGATCAGCTCAGATAAGGGTCCGCGTGACTGGGGTGTTGCTTACAGTACAAATGGTACAAGCTATACATATGTTGAAGGCTCAAATGTCAGAGCAATAAGCAATGATGCATCCACAAAGCCTGTTGAAACATACGGCAATCTCCCATTGCCTGCTGCTTGTGATGATCAGGAAAAACTTTATATTAAAATATTCATAAACGGCGGCGAAAGCGTTGATGGTACTGAATTAGAGCTTACCACAAAGGGCAACACCGGTATTAACAATGTTGAAATAAGCGGTATTCCAAATGCTGTTGCAGTACAATTCAACACTACACTGCTTGAAAAGAAGGGCGATTTGAGCGGTAATATCAATGTTTCTGATGTTGATATTTATGTCAATAACTCATTGTGGGCAACTACTGATGAAAATGGTCTGGCAACAATTAAGCTGGCTGAAAACAGCGTAAACACTGTAACTCTTAAGGGTAATGGTATTACACCAAGAACTGTTGAGGTAACTGCAAGCAGCAATGCTTCAACACAGAATGTTGCATTAATGGCATATGATGTTAATAACGATGGTTATGTTAACGCAAAGGATTTTGCTGTAATCAATAAAGAGGAAAAATACACATCATACAAACAATATTTCAACAATTTCATTAATGTTGCAACAGGAGAATTCACCTACTAACCCATCAGGGGGAGAATAAAATGAAAAAGAAAATTTTGTCCGTTGTTCTGGTACTGGCAATTGTGATTTCATCACTGGCTGTTTCAATGACAGCATTTGCCAGTGCTCAGGTACTGCTATTGGATTTAACCACATCCGCTAAGCTGTCAGGCAGCGAGGATATGGCATGGTTCATTTATACACCTGATAAATCGGGAACCTATACCTTACGATCATACAATTTGCCTGCAACGGAGGCTTATCTCTTCGTCAAAGAGCGTGATCCTGAAACAGGTCAGAAAAAGATGATTCAGCTTGCATATAATGCAGCAAAAACAACTGATAAAAACCGACAGTTTTGCCTGACATATCATCTGGAAGCAGGTGTAACCTACTATTATGCTGCCGGCTGGTATCTGCCCTCAAGAGAGGGTGATTCAATAGTTGTCAAGCTTGAATGCGACAGCGTAGATAAAACCAATGTTGAACGTATTGAAGCAACCTGTCCCGTTACATATGAAATCGGACTTAATTGTTCCCTGCAGAAGGATTCAGAAGGTAATCAGTATTATCATTATGATCTTAACAGAATAATAGTTAATACAAGAATCACTGTATATTATGAGGACGGCACATCTGTATCTGCTTTAGGCAACGAAACTATCGACGGTAATCGATTTACCTTCAAAGACAATCAGTATTATGATCACTGGCTTCCGAACAGTGATTATCCTGATCACCGCAATATACTTACGATTGAGTATCTTGACAAATCAACTGAAATTGATATTCCCGTAAAAGGCAGTGCACGTTATGAATTTAAAGGCTATATTGTGGATTTTGCAGATCAGCCTATTGAAAATGCAACTCTGACAATCAACAACAGCCGATACCAAACAAATTCACAGGGCTTCTTTTCAATCTATATTCCCGGAGGAATTTATGATTGCAAAATATCTGCTGATACATCCATTGACAGAACAATACCAATAACAATTGCTGCGAATAATACCGATAATGATTACACGGATTCTCCTTTCAGACTCTGTAACTGTGATTACATTAATGACGGTCATATAAATGCCAAGGACTTTGCTTATATCTGCAAAAATCTTACAGGCAATGAACTGACAGCAGCTAAAAA
>JAIDEF010000384.1 GCA_029054965.1 Eubacterium sp. | reverse complement strand
CATAGATGAGCAGGCATGACAAAGAGCCTAGACGTCACATGCAACAAAGCCGAATGTTTTGACCATAACTGTTGCTAAAGCAGTTTTGCAGTTTGATGACGCATAGCCGCCTTTAAGCTCAACAACAGATGCATCATCAGCCACAGCCTTAATAATTGAAAATGCATCGTCACCCTCGTTAGCAAGAACAGCGGGAGCAGCAAAATCAAAAATTGGTGCTGATGAAAGATTATTGCTTGGAAGCAGTGAAACGATGTCACCAACAGCCTCAACAGCAGCATCAAAATCATCTACAAGTACATCAACTGTACCCTCTTTGTATGAATCTTCAGCAGTAATATCACTTGGTGCTGAAATATAGAAATCAGCATCCTTTACTGCAACAACAACATCTGCCATATTGGCAATTAAAGCAGATGTGCCAAGACAAGCACCGGCAATAACGGCAATCTGCGGACAAACACCGCTGATTGAAGTAGAAGCCTTAACAAGCTCACCATAAGCACTGAGCACCTCAAAGCCCTCTGTCAGCTTAACGCCGTTTGAATCAAATATTGAAACAACAGGGCAGCCTGTCTTCGCTGCAAGATCATAAACCTTTTTTATTTTTGCACAATGTGCCACGCTTACAGCACCGTCACATGCAGTAACGTCCTGTGAAAAAGCATATACGGGGCACTCATTGACAGTACCGAAACCTGCAACAACCTCAACATCACCATCAGCAGATTTAGCAAATGCATCAAGCTGAGTGAAAGAGCCGTCATCAAACAGTGACACAAGTCTGTCAAGTGCTTTAGAATTCTTAGAATTACTCACTATATAATCCTCCTTATAAATAAGAAAGCAATCGGTCATTTTAAAAATTTCCAAATTTGCCTATTATAAATAATAACACTTTGATAAAATAATATCAATATTTATTTTTAATATTTATAATATTTTTTTATTACAAGAAATAAAGCCCTGTAATCTGTACAGAGCTTTGATGACTATTCTTCTGATGTTGAGGGATTTGAGGAGCGAAGGAGCTTTTTAACCTCATTATCTGTAAGTTCTCTTGACTTTCCTGTCTGGAGCATACCAAGCTTAACAGGACCAATAGAAACACGCTTTAAGCGTGCGACCTCTAAATCTACTGCCTCACACATTTTTCTTATCTGTCGGTTTCTGCCCTCTCTCAAGATAAACTCAAGGACTACCCTGCCCTCTTCCTCAGTGATAATATTAACATCGCACGGAGCTGTTTTTCTGCCGTCTATTTCAATACCGTTTCTAAGCTTTTCAAGTATCTCATCATTTACAGACGGACGAACAGTTACACGATAAACTTTAGCATAATTATGTTTGGGATGAGTCAATGCATTGGCAAAGGAACCATCATTGGTTAAAATGAGCAGACCCTCGCTGTCTTTATCAAGTCTGCCCACAGGATAAATGCGAGCTTTACAATCAACTAAATCCATAACTGTTTTTCTGCCCAGCTCATCACTGACTGTTGTTACATATCCGCGTGGCTTATTGAGCATAATGTAATACATTCTGTCGACCTTGTTAATCTTCTTTCCTCTGACAGTTACCAAATCCTTTTTAGGATTGATTTTATCACCAATATGGGCAACGTGACCATTAACCTTAACCTTTCCCATTTCAATGAGTTCTTCACTTTTTCGGCGTGATGCAACGCCGCATTCAGCCATAAATTTCTGTAGTCTGACTTCGTTCTTGCTTGGCATAATTCAAATCCTCGTCTGCCTTCAGCGGCAGTCTTTCAATTAATTCATTATTTTTATACACACAGGCGGTGCCAATGGTATCTCCCTTTTTTACAGGTGCATACACAAAGGGATGATGATACAGCTTAACCGTAACTTCACCCAAGGCATAGTATTCACCCTTATACTTACAATTCACCGTTTCGGCATCGCTGCCGACAACAGGAATTTTAATTTCAGCCTTAACAGTCTGCTTTTTATACTTTTTACCGCATTCATTCATCAGCCTGATATGGTCATTCCAATCATCAGGTGCATTAAGAGTAACGCAAATAAGATTATTTCCATTACACTCTTTTGCAGAAACAAGGCATCTGCCTGCCTTGGAGGTATAGCCTGTTTTAATGCCAAAAAAGTTCTCATCCATTGCAAGCAGCTTATTGTGATTATATACTGTCACTTTTTTACCACTGATTGTTATATCGGCACTTTTCATTGCTGATATTTTTGCAAAGGCTTCATTTTTAACAGCATAAGCGCCGAGCAGTGCCATATCATAGGCAGTAGAATGATGATCACCATCATCAAGACCTGAAGGTGTAACAAAAACAGTCGATTTCATACCAATTTCTTCAGCTTTGGAATTCATCATTTTCGCAAAGCCTTCGAGGTCTTTGCCCAGGAAATACGCAACTGCATTAGCAGAATCATTGCCTGATGTCATCATCATACCTACAACTAAATCATTTAGCGTAATTTTATCATCAATATTAAGACCTAAGGACGAGCCCTCGGTATCAAGCATTTCTGCCGTAATAACAACAGGATTGTCAAGCATATTGCTTTCAATTGCCAGCAATGCTGTCATTATTTTTGTGGTTGATGCCATTGACCTGCACTCGTATGCATTTTTTTCATACAGAATTGTTTTAGTATCAGCATCAATCACAATAGCTGATGTTGCACTGTTATCGGCACCATAACAGTTAAACGGAATAAAAAATAAAAAGCATAAAACAAAAGCAAAACGTTTTAACAAAATAATCACCCACATAAAATATATGCAGGTGATTTGGCTTTATAATATAATAATTATTCTGCAGCTTCCTCAGCCTTTGATTCATCTGTTTTATCAGACTTCAAAAGCTCTGTAACTTTATCTACAAGCTCAGGAATCATAGCAATTGCACGATCGGCAGATGAAGTGTAATTGTTAATCTGCATCATTCTGCACTTGCCCTTTTCAATAACAATAAATGCAACAGGCTGAATTGTAATTCCGCCTCCGCCGCCTCCGCCGAAAAGCTCAGCATTTGACTTTGACGGAAGATCGGTTCCGCCTGATGTAAAACCATAGGAAACCTTTGAAACAGGAACAAGTGTTGTGTCACCTGTTACAATAGGATCACCGATAATGGTTGATGTATCAACCATCTGGCGCATTTTTTCCAGTGTGTTTTCCATAATCTTATTAACCGGAGTTTCTTTCATAATTAATAGTCCCCTTTATTATTTTTCATTTTTATTTTTAATTAAATTCTTTAAGAATATAAAGCCTGCTTTTAGAGCAACCTTTAACAGCAGACCGACATTAATGCTTGCAATTAACTGAAAGCCGAACTCTGTTGACGGAGCTATGAAATCAGGTTGAATATAATCATCATAATTATCAACCTTCATACCGCTTAAAATCATACCTTTAACAGGATAATAATATTTACACAGAGTGCCGTATGATTGAGCAATATCAGCCGCATCACCGCCGCCTACTATTATCATAACATAAAGTGAGTAAATATGTAAACCCCTAATTAAGGTTAAAATTGCAGAATTTGCAGTTTCAAGTAGATTTGACACCAAAGAAAGGATACCGACTATGCCTTCATCATCCCATAATTTTTTTATCGGATTTGATTTTTTAGGTGCTTCCTTTTTTTCTTCAGCCTTGGCTGCAGGCTTTTCTGACTGTTCTTCAGCAG
>JAIDEF010000383.1 GCA_029054965.1 Eubacterium sp. | reverse complement strand
GCACTTGCTGAAAAGGCACTTGTTCCTGTTCTTCCAAGTGTTGACGAGTTCCCATATGCAATCAGAGTTGTATCTGAGGTTCTTTCTTCAAATGGTTCAACATCACAGGGCTCAATCTGCGGCTCAACCCTTTCACTTATGGCTGCAGGCGTTCCGATTAAAGCTCCTGTTGCAGGCATAAGCTGTGGTCTTATCACAGGTGATGAGGGTGTTTACGGCGACTTTATGACAATGGTTGATATCCAGGGTCTTGAGGATTTCTACGGCGATATGGACTTCAAGGTGGCAGGTACTAAGAAGGGTATCACTGCAATTCAGATGGACCTTAAGGTACACGGCTTAACTCCTGAAATTATTAAGGAGGCATTTGCTAAAACTCACGCTGCAAGAGATTATATCCTTGACGAGGTTATGCTCCCTGCTATCAGCGAGCCAAGAAAAGAGCTTTCCAAGTTTGCTCCTAAGATGTACACACTTACAATCAATCCTGAAAAGATTGGTGATGTTATCGGCAAGGGCGGCAAGGTTAT
Source organism: Eubacterium sp. (assembly GCA_029054965.1). Lineage (GTDB taxonomy): Bacteria > Bacillota > Clostridia > Oscillospirales > Acutalibacteraceae > Eubacterium_R. The sequence goes on along the minus strand of JAIDEF010000383.1, from coordinate 3,430 downwards.
TCAGGAAATTCAGGCTGATTATGATGTTAAAATCAACATTGAAGAGGACGGCAGAGTATTCATCAGCGGTGTAGATGCTGACAAGTGCGAGGGTGCTGTTAACATTGTTAAGCTTATCGCTACCGACCCTGAGGTTGGCTCATTCTATAACGGTATTGTTACAAGAATTATGAACTTTGGTGCTTTTGTTGAGATTGCTCCGGGCAAAGAAGGACTTGTTCATATTTCAAGACTTGATGTTAAGAGAACTGAGCAGGTTGAGGATGTAGTTAATGTTGGAGATTCAATCATCGTTAAGTGCATTGAGATTGACGATCAGGGCAGAATTAACCTTTCAAGAAGAGATGCACTCATCGAGCTTGAGGGTATGACACCTGAAAATGAAATCGACGAAACTCCAAGAAAGCCAAGAAGAAACTTCAACAGAAGATAATTAAACAATAATTTAAGGACCGATTTTAAATCGGTCCTTTTTTACTGCCTGAGTTATATATCAAAGCTGTTCCTTATCAATTTTGCTGTATCGGCTGCAGAAAGATTAGTGTTGTCAATCTTTATATAATTTTCATATGGCACTTCACCATCATAGCTTTCAAGACGGTTTTCTAAATCCGACTCAATTATCATTTCATTTGACCATTCCAGATTTCTTTTGGATGCCTTGTGCTTCATCCTATTTTCCATTGCATTGCGCTGTAATCTAATTTCCTGCGGTGCAACAAGCTCAACATAATAAATGTCTGCACCCTTAAAAATCGCTCGCAAATGCTCCATATAATTCCAGTCACTCTGTTCATCAAATGCCCAGATGTAGGTGAAAATTAAGCCGTATTTATCCGTTTTAGCAAACTCGGTAAACACAAGATCTCGGAACTTCCTTACAATATCACAGTTATATTCACCAAAAATCTCTATAATCGGCTCAATAGACATATGATTGTGAAACAGCCTTAAGCCTGTTATTTTAGCAAGCTCCTGCCCAACAGTCATTTTGCCTACTGCACCATTGCCGATAACAATGACAAATTTCATTCTTTTTCATTCCTTTCTATATAACACCTCAATGGGTTTAAATTCATCGTCAATTATGCTCTCACAAAAATATTTACCACTTTTCCAATAGCATTTATCCGCTGTTGTGCTGCTGTCAATCGCCAAAATTCTGTACTGATTGTCTACAATTTCCAGTGCACCATTATCAAGTGCAATTGCAGGGATTTTGTATATTGTTTTCATCATTCGTCTCAAATCATCAGCTCTGTGTTAATGTGCGGGCAAAAAAGAATATTTATTAAGCCAAGACCTTTAACCCGAATCAACTTATCACTGTTAGAGGTAAAGCGTCTTGAGTCGCTGTTACCATAGCTACACCAGCAAATCCCTCCTGCACTGACACCGCAAAGCACCTTGTTTGCCTCATAAGCCTCAATAAGCAGCTTGTCAATACCATACTTTCGCCAGCCTGTCATCAGCTTTAAGGTGTTTCCGCCACCCACATAAATAATATCTGCCCACTGAAATTTTGACTTAGCAATGTCATAATGCTTATGCTCATCGTTTGTTAAATAATCAGTATTGCAGCCATACATATCTCCGTATATATGCTTCATTACCTCATAATATCGGTCTGCACATATATTTGCCAACCCGATGAATAAAAAATTCGGTTTGCTTTTCCCTGTAAGTCTTATGATTTCTTTATCAATTACAGCGGTTTCATATTGTGTTTTGCCATGTCCGTTCTCTCCTCCGCCTATTGCAACAATCTTTCCCATAATACTATCCTTTCTTATTTGTTTCCAAATGAACATGCGTGCTATCCTCATTATAAATCTTAAAGCCAAGCCGCTTATACAGATTTTGTGCAGGATTATCTTTATATGTTTTTATAATGATTCTTTTATTATCTTTCTCGGCAAGGTTTATATAATCCCGAATCACAGCACTGCCAATACCCTTATTCTGATAATCGGGGTGTATCATAGTAAGACCTACACGATAACTATCATCTTCTTTATAAAAGGTAGTGACACCCACTGAAATATTGTCTACATAAATTATTTTCATATAATCAATATTGCAATTCAGCTCATTTCTTGTCTTCCTATACTGACTTTTATCATCCCAGCCATATACGATGTCAATATGCCATTTTAAACAAAGCTTTTTTAATTCAAATATAAAATCAAAATCATCAAACGTACATTCTCTCAAAATATAATTCATAATCTACAACTCCTTTAGCAGCTTATAAAATCTGCCATATTCATCCTCACTTTCTTTTATAAGTGTAGTAAAGCCTTTCTTTTTGTAAAGATGGATTGCACTATAGTTATCAATATCAACACCAAGTGCCATTTCTTTATATCCCATTGCATTAGCCTGTTCAATGAGATAATCAAGGATTATTCCGCCTATACCCTGATTTCGGTATTCCCTCTTTACAATCATTCGCGATACATAAATTCGTATGTTCGGTATGTAATAATCAAAATCATCAACATTAATCACCAAATCACCTTCACCGATGAATTCGTTATTGATTTTGTAAATGTAAACAAACCTATCACCATTAATAATCTGCTCTTTAAATTTATCTGTAAATGGACATTTTTTCATATTCCATATATTATTGCATTTAGAATATTCCTCAATCCCAATTTGCATAATCTCATAATTCACAACAGTATCTCCTTAAGTATCAATTCGGTCTAAGTTATTTATTGTATAATCTCTATAAACTAAATCGTTACGTTTAGTAAATCCAAGCTTCTCCCAAAACAAATTGCCTGAAATATTTTTATCAAACACAACTAAAGCAACCTTATTTATACCAATTTCTTTTAATGCACGAATGCCTGCTTCAACAAGTGCTTTTCCTATTCCCTGCTTTTGATAATTCTCTTGCACAGCAGTATGGTAAATATAGCCTCGTCTGCCGTCATTTCCTATCAAGATTGCTCCAATAATATTACCGTCCATTTCAGCAACAAAACACGTGTCAGGATTTCTTACTAAAAACTTAATAATGCCATCTTTACTGTCATCAAGGCTATTGAGTCCCATTCCTTTTGATGAACTCCAAATCGAATAAACCGTTTCATAGTCCGCTATTTTCATTAATCTGATATTCATATCATCACTCCAAAATAAAAAATACCACTGATGCGAACATCAGTGGTTAAAGATAATTATATAATATAATCCAAAACTACCATAGATGAACGCAGCAAATTAAATCCATACGATTATCTCGCATAGAGTAATTTGATCTATTCATCTGGCAGTTTATAATAGTCACAGCAGTTTACCTCATTGAACTAAGTGTAGCACTAAAGCAATCATTTGTCAATAAAATCATAACCACCAGTTAAACTGGTGGTTTGCATAGGCCCTATAAGGGCCGCCTACTGGCTTGCCGACTGAAAGT
>JAIDEF010000382.1 GCA_029054965.1 Eubacterium sp. | reverse complement strand
CAGTTCGGGGGGGGTAAGTGCGGTCCGAAAATCAGCAAATTAATGCGTCGTATGATGCAGGCTAACCCTGATATGGCAGAAATAATGATGGGCAAAATGGGCGGCGGTTCCAACCCATTCGGATTTTAATCAGTTAATAAACCTAACGGTTTGAAAATAAAAATAATTTATAATATTTTTGGAGGTAACAAAAATGGCAGTAAAGATCAGACTTCGTCGTATGGGTGCAAAGAAGGCACCTTTCTATCGTGTAGTAGTAGCAGATTCAAGATACCCTCGTGATGGTCGTTTCATCGAGGAAATCGGCACATATAACACAATGGTTGACCCTGCTGAAATCAGAATTGATGCTGACAAGGCTAAGAAGTGGATTGCTAACGGTGCTCAGCCAACTGATACTGTTAAGAGTATTCTTAAAAAAGAAGGCATCCTTTAATCTTTGATTATTGTTAAAAATAACAAAGCTTAACAGGAGGTGTTTTCTTTGAAGGATTTGTTGATTTCTATAACTAAGGGCTTAGTTTGTAAGCCTGAGGATGTTTCTGTTGATGTTAGCGAACCTAATGAAGAGGGCGTAACTGTTTACCACCTTCATGTAAATGAGGATGATATGGGCAGAGTTATCGGTAAGCAGGGCAGAATTGCCAAGGCTATCCGTGTTGTTATGCGTGCAGCGGCAACAAGAAATGATGCCAAAATATCAATAGAGATAGACTGATTTTAGAAAGTCATTAAAACGGATTGAGATTATCAATCCGTTTTTTGTTTGTATAATTTGATTTAAAAGCTGTTTTATGATATATTACTATTATTATGAGAATTGGAAATGTTGAAATTAAAAACGGAATATGCTTGGCGCCTATGGCAGGTATTGCCGACAGAGCTTTCCGTGAGCTTTGTATTAACTATGGTGCCGATTATGTTGTTACTGAAATGGTATCTGCAAAGGGCTTGACAATGGGTGACAAAAAGAGTGCCCGGCTTCTGACTCTTGGTGAAATTGAGCATCCTGCAGCAGCACAGATTTTTGGTGATGACCCTGAGGTTATGGCAGCAGCGGCTGTTAAATGCCTTGATTTTAAACCAAATATAATTGATATTAATATGGGTTGCCCTGCACCTAAAATTGCAATGAACGGCGGCGGTGCAAGCCTTATGAAAAAACCTGAGCTTGCAGGCGAAATTGTCAGGGCAGTATCATCTGCTGTTGATATTCCTGTTACGGTTAAAATCCGCAAGGGCTGGGATGATGATAATATCAATGCTGTGGAGCTTGCAAAGATTGCAGAAAAAAATGGTGCAAGTGCCATAGCTGTTCACGGAAGAACAAGAGTTCAGATGTATGCAGGCACTGTGGATTATGATATCATTGCCAAGGTCAAGCAGTCGGTTGACATTCCTGTTATAGGTAATGGTGATATAGTTGACGAGCAGTCAGCTGCAATTATGCTTGAAAAAACGAATTGCGACGGCATAATGATTGGCAGGGGAGCACTTGGTAACCCGTGGCTTTTCAGACGTCTTAATGCATATCTTAGTGAATGCAGGGTTCTGCCTGATGTGAGCATAAACGAAAAAATGGTTGTTATGCTTAAGCATATTCAAAGAATTATTGAATACAAGGGCGAATATACCGCAATGCGTGAGGCAAGGCATCACGCTGCCTATTACACAAAGGGACTCAGGGGCGGCGCTGCCTTCAGGCGTGAAATCGGCACACTTGAAAAATATGAGCAGCTTGAAGAACTGGCTTTCAGAATAGCAAAGGAAAATGAGTAATGATTTTTAAAAATTGCACCTTTTATAATGAGTTTTTTGAAAAGGAATTCGGCGATATTGAAATTGAAAATGGTATAATTAAGCAGATAGGTATACTTGGTGAGGGAAGGGATATGAGCGGTTTAACGCTTATTCCGGGCTTTGTTGATATTCATATTCACGGCTGCGGAGGCGGTGACAGCAGTGACGCATCAGCCGAAAGCCTTGATAAAATCACCAAGGAGCTTGCACGCCACGGTGTTACCTCCTTTTGCCCCACTTCAATGACTCTGCCTAAGGACAGACTTCTTGATATTGTCAGGACGATTGCCGATTATAAGGGCAGCGGCTCAAAAATTGCAGGTATAAATCTTGAAGGTCCTTTTATTGCCATGAGCAAAAAAGGTGCGCAGAATGCTGAGTATGTCAGGGGCGGAACGATTGAAGAATTTGATGAGCTTATGGCGGCTTCAAACAATATGGTTAAGCTGATTACCATTGCACCCGAAGCCTTTGACAGTTTGGAGTTTATTGAATATGTCAGCAAAAAAGCGGCAGTTTCAATCGGTCACTCTGCGGCTGATTCCGAGGAGTGTAAAAAAGCAATTGACCTTGGCGTGAGCCATGCAACACATCTTTATAACGCTATGACACCAATGACGCACCGTGAGGCAGGTATTGTCGGTACTGTTCTTGACAATGATGTGACTTGCGAGCTGATTTGTGACGGAGGTCATATCTGCCCTGCTGTGCTCAGAAATACATTCAGGATGTTAGGCGAGGACAGAGCAGTTGTCATCAGTGACAGTATGCGCGGTGCAGGTCTTGGTGAGGGTGAGTTTGAGCTTGGCGGTCAGCAGGTGTTTGTTGAGAAAAATGGAAAATATGCCGTGCTTGCTGACGGAACAATAGCTGCCTCCATTTCAAATCTGCATACTGAATTTAAAAATCTTATTGAATATGGTATTGATTTTAAGACTGCACTTAAAGCCTGCACAATCAACCCTGCAAGGGTGATTAAGGCTGATGATGAAATCGGCTCAATTGCAGTGGGCAAATGTGCAGATTTAGTATTTCTTGATGAAAATATGGATATTAAAGAGGTATACATAAATGGAATATCAGCTTAATATAGCACTCATTGAGCCTGAAATACCACAGAATACAGGCAATATTGCACGTACCTGTGCGGCAACAGGGGCACGTCTGCACCTTGTGGGACCAATGGGCTTTCAGATAACAGATAAGCAGGTAAAAAGAGCAGGACTCGATTACTGGGATAAGCTTGATATCACATACTACGATAGTATGGAAGATTTCTTTCAGCAGAACGAAGGAGCTGATTTTTACTATTTCACCACTAAGGGCGGTGTTGCTCACAGTGATATGGAATATAAAAATAATGCTTTTCTTGTATTCGGCAAGGAAACAAAGGGCTTGCCCGAAGAGCTTTTAAAGGATAATTATGATAAATGTGTCCGCCTGCCAATGAGGGGAATAATAAGGAGCCTTAATCTTTCCAATGCCGTTTGCGCAGGTACATATGAGGTGCTTCGTCAATGGGACTATCCCCAGCTATCACAGAAAGGGAAGCTGACGAAATACAATATTGATTAAAGGAGTTACTATGATTTCTATAGATAAATATGTCGAAAAATTAACCGCCGAGCTGAAAAATGCGTTCGGCGGCAGACTTTTGTATATCGGATTGCAGGGAAGCTATCAGCGAGGTGAGGC
>JAIDEF010000381.1 GCA_029054965.1 Eubacterium sp. | reverse complement strand
TAATCTTACCCGCATAGCGGGCAGTTGTTGAACGACCGCCACTCCGGTCGTTCTTTTGCTAAAGCATAATATAAAAAGACCACTGATGATGTGTTCATCAGTGGTCTTAGTTTTAATAATACTAATAAATTCTTATGACACTGCTATATAAACACAATGCGAACAAACCCATGCTTGCTGCATAGGCTGAGGCTGCTGTGTATTAAGCATTACAAATAAATGTGTCATAAAAATTACCTCTTTTTTGTATTGTAACAATTTATATGTTTTTTGTCAAATAAGTATTCTCAAGATTCAGCAAATACCCTTTTTTGTCGATACCGCCTGCATAGCCTGTAAGACTGCCCTTTGTTCCGACAACTCTGTGACAAGGTACAATTATGCTTATGGGATTATGCCCTACAGCACCGCCTACCGCCTGAGCCGACATTCGGCTGAGTCCCCTTTTTTCTGCAATTTCCTTTGCGATATCACCATAGGTTGTTACACTGCCATAAGGGATTTTTAAAAGTATATTCCAAACCTCACGCTGAAAATCAGTGCCTTTAAGATAGAACGGCGGTATAAAATCAGGCTTTCTGCCCTTGAAATATTCATCAAGCCATAATTTCGTTTCATCAAAAACAGACAAATTACTGTAAACAGCATCAGCACTGAGATTTAAAGCAAAATATTTTTGGTCATCAAACCATAAGCCCGTAAGCTTCTCGCCATCACTTGCCATTATCATTTTTCCCAGCGGTGAATGATATGAATTCTTATATTTCATCAATCAACAAATTTACCTTTAAAATCAGGTTCAATAATAGGCAATCCAAGAGTTTTTACTGCATTTTTAACAACATCCTCAGTAGTTTCACCTTTAATTGGATAGCCAAGGAAAGTCATATTGTAAATTGCAAGGTCCTCAAATTTTGGTGACATTTCATTGATAACCTTAACAACATCATTATCTCTGAACTCAAATGTAAACTTTCTTACGTGAGCAGTCTCAATAGGTCTTATCCACAGCTTGAGCGTGCCGTCCTCCTGCCACGCAGCCTTTGAATATGTATGATAATTCAAATCTCCAAGTGTTATCTGTGAAATGCCGTATTCACCATTCAGACCAACCTCGATTGTATTTTCATATTCCTTTTCTTTCCAGTAGAACAGAAGCTTATCATCCTCAAAGGTAAGCTTCATTTCATTGATTTCACCGGGTTTATTATAAAGCATCTGCGTAATTGAAATTGTAACAACAGAAACGAACTCAGAGGTTTTGCACTTAATAAGTCTTCCTGAAATTTTCTGCTCCATTTCTATGTTTCTTTCAGTTGCAGGCAGCTCCTCAACATGACAGCCTTCAATAGTTTCAAGCATTTCATCATAAGCCTGCTTGTTTTCAGGCAAAGCCTCATAGCCAAAGCACTGCGGGAAGTATTTCCAGAACACCTTCATAACCTTATAGTCCTCGGCCTCACCACAGTTAAGAACCACAAGTGCATCATAATCAGGAAACAGGAAACAGCGCTGTCCGAAAAGACCATCAGCACGTGAGCTGTTGGCAATCGGATTTCTCCAGAACTGATAACCATAGCCCTCCATATTGTCAATATATCCGTCACGAACAGAATTAACCTGTTTTCTTGTTGCCTCCTTAACCCAGATTTCAGGCACAATCTGAGTTCCGTCAATCCATTTTCCGTTATGGATATATGGTAAAAAGAACTTGGCAAGGTCCTCACTCTTCATATAAAGTCCCCAACCGCCTGCATTATTGCCTGCACCATCCATTTCCCAGAAAGGCTTTTCAATTCCCAGCGGTTCAAAAATCCTCGGATAAAGATAATCAACAACACTCATACCTGTTACCCTTGAAATAATTGCAGAAAGCATAAAGGTATTCTCTGAAATATAATTGAATTTGGTATTAGGAGGCAGAATAAAGGTTGCACCCATAAAGTTTGCAATCCAATCCTTCTGACCCTTTTCATCAAGCACGGTAATAAGCTTGTCGCTGTGCATTGTAAGAAGCATACGTATAGTCAGCATTCTGTTAAAAGGACGCTTGCTCATCGGGTATTCAGGGAAAAACTCAGCTACTCTGTCATTCAGGCTGATTAAGCCCTCGCTGACAGCAAAACCAATTGCTGTTGACGTCACTGATTTGCTCATTGAATAGAGCACATGCGGAGTATCTGCATTATATGGTTTAAAAAATCCCTGAGCACAAACCTTATCGTGGCAGACAACCGTAAAGCTCTGCAGTCCCAAGCC
>JAIDEF010000380.1 GCA_029054965.1 Eubacterium sp. | reverse complement strand
GCTATCATCTGATCTTGATAACTATAAAGAACCTGTTTTGTACGAATTATTTTTCTAATATAAATTCATATAATGAAATTATTTTCTACATTAACAAAATTGAGCAGAGTGGGCAGCCACTCTGCTTTTCCTTTTTAAGACGGTTCAACCGTAAATTATGACTATGATGTACTTGACGAATTGGTTGGAAAGCGTTATGATAAACATAATATAACAGCGCAACCATAAACGGCACAAAGGGCTACTATCTCTATGACGGACGTGGTTCTGTTGCAGGCTTAACAGGCAGCAACAGCGGCAGTATGATAACCTACCGCTATGATGCTTACGGCAACACAACCAAGTCAAACAACACCCTGAACAATCCGTATCAGTACAATGCTGAGTATACAGATTCATCAACAGGCTTACAGTATCTCCGTGCAAGATATTACGATTCTTCACAGGGTAGGTTTACAACTAAGGATACTTATCTCGGAACAATTCCGAATCCTTTAAGCCGTAATCTGTATACATATGTTGAGAACAATCCTCTCAACTATATCGATCCGAGCGGGCATGCTCCTCTGAGAACTGACCCAATGAGAAATATGCCGCTGATAAGTCCGGTTGATCAGATGAAAATTGATAATCAGATTGCAAAGCAGTCCTTTCATCCATTAGACGGAATAAATGCTGCTACGCATCCCGGCGGTCCGAAGGCTTATTATGACGAAAAGATAGAAAATGTTTACGGTGAGCATTTCTTCGGCAAGGGCTACAGCAATCCGACAGGTCCGTACAGATTAAAAACGGACAGCAGCTTAGGTCATGTTTCAAGCAAAACGGAAGCAAAAACAAAGCTTCAGAAAGCTATTGATGACAGAAAAATTAATCTGTATAAGACGTATTGCGAAAACGGTGCTCAAAAAGCTAAGGATGATGGTAGTACAAAAAAGGTTAATGTAAACAGTATAACAGATGAGGCAAAGGCACAGTTTTTAATTGATATTCAATCTCCATATGCTCAAGATTATTTGGATAGAGCAAACATATATGTTAATGAATATGGTGTTGTAGAAATCAAATATTTTGATAATGAAGCAGTTCCGTATACATATTATTATGGTTCAACTAGCAACCTAAAGACCATGAGTCGTCAAAAAGCGAATACTTCTTACCATTTTGCGACAGGAGGCAATTTAGATAAAATCGGAGACAATGGATTAAATAATCCAGATGGCTCTTTTAAAGATCCTATGTGGAAAGCTATGTATGATCTTGCATATGGCGATTATTCAAATAATGATTGGAATTATGCTGACTTGACTTCTGCTGTTGATGAAGCATTACCACCACTAGAAACAATTGCAGTCAATACTGTTATTGGTTTCGTAGTAATAAAAGATTATAAATCAAACATGCACATTGTTGAAGAAATAGATAATGTTTCTACTGATAAAAAGTATGCAGGAATATTGATAGTGGGGTATTAAGAATATGAATATATTTCTTGTTTCAATAATAATAGCAATATCAATTACTGCTGTTTTAGGGATTATTTTAAAAGTAGCATTTAAGAAAAAAATTGCTCTTTATTCAGCAGATAATGATACTAAATCCATAAAAAACATAAAAGCAATTAAGATTGTAGTATTAGCTATGGTTTTAATATTTTCCTTTTTCATTTCATTGCAGGTAATTAGTTTATCAAGTATCGAAAAGAACTTTGTATATGATTTGTATGGAAATGCTTATTCTTCTATTTCTGATATTCCACTATATGATGAATACGGGAATGAATATTTTGCAAAAGTAAACGATGATAATACAAGAACTTTTTATGTTAATAAAAATGGAGATATTCGTGATGCTAATGATGTTTATATAACAACAGGAGGTTATATAGTTTTTTTAGAAGAAAACAAAATAAAAAGTTATGTAAACTTATATGAAATTATTTATGATAATGGTGAGCATTATTATGCTGTAATTTATCCATACTGGAATAAAAATGGTGATTTAGTCGTTGATTCAGACGATACTCTTTTTGGTGAAAACAATATTATAATTACAAAAAAAGAACAATTAGCGTATCAAAAAGAAAAGGGTCTAAATTTGATTGACTAATCGTAGAAAAAGCAGGGTGAGCAATCACCCTGCTTTGCGAAAATCTGAAAATATGTTAACATAACCAAGGTAACAAGACCGAACAACACCTATTCAACCATTGAATATGACGATATGGGCAATGTTATCAAGGTTGTGAATATGGGTAAGAATCCATATTACAATATCAGTGAAGAGCTTTCAGCATTTGCCTATACCTATGACAAATCAGGCTTTATTACAGCCGAGGTTGCAAAGACAGGCAAACGCATTGAAACAAGTCAGTACGAATATGATGAAAGAGCACAGCTTGTAAAGGTATCGCAGACAGTTACTGAAAACAACAAGTTTGTTGAAGAAACTGAAATGGTATACACCTATGACGGCGCAGGCAATCGTTTAACCGCAGTTAAAACCAGCGGAGACAAGGCACTCTGCAACATTCAGTATACCTACAACGACAATAATCAGGTTACTGATATTGAGGGCAACTGTGATGATGAAAACAAGCTGACACATATTGTTCTCACCTATGACGAAAACGGCAATCTCAAAAATACCACCTGTAACGATACGGAAAAGGTAAGAGATTACACCTACGATAATGAGAACAGGCTCAAGGCAGTAAAAGACAACGGCACGCTCTTAATGGCTGCTCTTTATGACGGAAACGGCGACAGAATATTCCGTCTTGATTACCGTAAAAATTCAGATTATGTATCCAACAAAGCAGGTACTGCGGAGAATGTATATTATCCGTCAAGTTCAGTAAACAGTTCCTATGATACAGATGTCATTCTGAATGAGATGCTGATTCCGAACGGCGTAACGCAGAACACGGCAATCAACTATGAGCTTACAGGCTACATTAATGACATAAATACCGAA
>JAIDEF010000038.1 GCA_029054965.1 Eubacterium sp. | reverse complement strand
GATCAAGGTCATCAACTCTTTCACCGTCAATTCTGACAACCTCACCGGGAACACCAACAACTGTACAGTTAGGCTCAACATCCTTAACAACAACTGCACCTGCAGCAACCTTGGCATTCCTGCCTATCGTTATAGGACCAAGCACCTTAGCACCTGAGCCAATCATAACACCATTTTCAATTGTAGGGTGACGTTTGCCTATATCTTTGCCTGTTCCGCCAAGGGTAACCCCCTGATAAATCATAACATCATCACCGATTTCTGTTGTTTCACCGATAACAATTCCACTGCCATGGTCAATAACAACTCTTTTGCCAATTGTCGCACCGGGATGAATTTCAATGCCTGTTCTATGTGCCGAACGCTGACTTATAAGCCTTGCTATGAAAGGCATATTATGCTTCAAAAACCAATTCGCTTTTTTGTGACTTCTCAGTGCTTTAAAGCCGGGATATAAAAGAACTATTTCAATAGGACTGCGAGCTGCAGGGTCGTGCTCCATAAAGCTCTTTATATCTTCCTTATAAGATTCAAACATAAAAACCTCCAAAAAATATGCCTCTGTCAATTGACAGAGGCAATAAAAACTGCGGTTCCACTCTATTTTATACTCAGCTACATTAATAGCTTTTGCCGATAACGAGGCAAACCGCCACAAAATACTCAAATTCCTTTGTGAAGCTCAGAAGTGCATTTCACAGTTAATCAAATACAGACATTACAGCAAACAGCCTGCTCTCTTAAAATGATTCATTCTGTTACTTCTCTTCGTCACAGCTTTTAATCTATAGTACTATTATATCTATTTTTAAAAATTTTGCAACAATTATTTTGTTTTAATTAAATGCCAGCCGTCTTTTGCATAAATAAGGCCACTGAGAACTGCAACAACTGTCGTTATCCAGAATGCAACAGTGCAGTAAATATTAAGCCACGGTGTAGTCATATCAATATCAGCACTGCCTTCGCCTATTGCAAGAAGCAAAAACGCCATACCTGTTGTAGCCATCTGTAAAAATGTCTTGCATTTGCCGAAACCATTTGCAGCAATAACGTCACCTGTTGTGGCTGCTGCCATTCTTATTCCTGCAACAAGGAATTCACGTGCCAGCATAAGCATAATGCAAATATCAGTATGCCAGCCCAATTTAATCAGAATTAAGTATGCAGCAAACACAAGGCTCTTATCAGAAAGCGGATCCATAAGTTTTCCGAAATCGGTGACAAGTCCTCTCTTTCTTGCAATTATTCCGTCAACCTTATCGCTCATACAGGCAAGAAAATAAACAAGAAGTGTTGCAACCCAATGATATTTAAAATCAATAAAAGCAAACGCCATTAAAAAAGGAATACAGCAAAATCTAAATACTGTTATTTTGTTAGGTAAATTCATATTTCCTCCCCTATCAAATCATAGCCGTCATAATTTGTAATCTTAACCTCAATAAAATCACCAACACTCAGCTTATTTTTTGATGTGATAATTATTCCTGTATCTATTTCAGGTGAGTCAAGATAGGAACGACCAATATATTTTTCACCATCAAAGCTGTCAATTACAGCTTTGTAAACATTCCCGATTTTTGATTTATTAGCTTTTTCAGTTATTGAATACTGAATATCCATCAGAACCTCAGCACGGCGTTTTTTGACTTTATCATCAATCTGATTATCAAAATCAAAAGCAGGTGTATCCTCCTCCGGAGAAAAGGCAAAACATCCGAGCCTATCAAACTCAATATCTTTAATAAATCTGCAAAGCTCTTCAAACTGTTCTTCGCTCTCACCGGGAAAGCCAACCATAAAGGTTGTTCTTAGTGATAAGCCCTTTATTTTTGACTTCATTTTAGTGAGAAGTGCTTTAAGCGAATCATATGAGCCGTTTCTGTTCATAGCTTTAAGAACTTCGCTGCTGCAGTGCTGAAGCGGAATATCTATATAAGAGCAAACCTTTTCTTCGTTTGCAATAACATCAATAAGCTCATCAGTAACTCTGTCGGGATAGCAATAAAAGAGCCTGAACCATTCTATTCCGTCAATTTTAACAAGTTCCTTTAAAAGACCTGCAAGACGATATTCCCCATATAACTGTATACCATACTTTGTAGTGTCCTGAGCAATGAGTATTACCTCTTTAACACCCCTTGCTGCAAGCTCCTTTGCTTCGTCAATAATACTTTCCATAGAACGCTCTATGTAACTGCCGCGAATACCCGGTATAGCACAATAGCTGCAT
>JAIDEF010000379.1 GCA_029054965.1 Eubacterium sp. | reverse complement strand
GTGCGACCATCTGCGATAATCCGCAGGGCTCGCTCTTGCTTGGCATAAGGAACATATCCGCACCGGCATAAATTTTTCTTGCCAGATCAGGAACAAAGCCGATTGTAATGCCAACCTTATTCGGATACTTGTCGTGGAGATATCGGAAGAAGTTTTCATACTGCCATTCGCCGCTGCCGAGAACAACATACTGGATATTTCTTTCACAAAGGCTCTTTTCAACAACCGCTTTCATAAGATCAACACCCTTATGACCAACAAGACGTGAAACAATGCCGATTACAGGCACATTCGCATCAACATCAAGCCCCATCATTCTCTGCAGCTCTTCCTTATTCTTAGCCTTACCGCTGAAATCGTCGGAATTATAATTCACCCAGATATCCTTATCCGTTTCAGGATTATAGCCATCAACGTCAATGCCGTTAAGAATACCGCAAAGCTTCCAGCTTCGCTGATTTAAAATAGGGTCAAGACCATGGCTGAACCAAGGGTCAAGAATTTCCCTTGCATAGCTTGGTGAAACTGTAGTAACCTTATTGGCACACTCAATACCTGCCTTCATAAAGTTAACAAGTCCATCATAAAGAATTAAATTATTATGCTCAGGAGCGATACCCAGAACGTCATTAAGAAGCTCATCGCCGTATTTGCCCTGATACTGAATATTATGGATTGTGAAAACAGTTTTGATATTTTCAAAGCCCATTCTGTTAGCATAGTAACAGCTATAATAAAGCGGAGTCAACGCACTCTGCCAGTCGTTACAGTGAATGATGTCGGGCTTCCAGTCAATAACAGGAATGATTTCAAGCACAGCCCTTGCAAAGAATGCAAAACGCTCTGCATCATCATAGTGACCATAAATACCGTCACGCTTAAAATAGTATTGATTATCAAGGAAATAATAGATTACACCGTTTGCCTTAGCCTCAAACACACCGCAATACTGTCTGCGCCAAGAAACCGGAACAGATATTGATGTGATAAATTTCATTTTATCCTTATATTCCTGCTTAATGCTGTCATAAAGAGGCATAACAACACGGCAGCCTATAAGTCTTTTTCTCAGTGCAACAGGCAATGAGCCTGCAACATCTCCCAAACCACCTGAAGCCATAAACGGAAGTGCTTCAGATGCAACATATAATACTTTCATCCTCTATAAACCTCCTAAATTCTTGTATCCTTTGACAGGCAAATAGGGAATGTATCAGCACCTGATAATTCAACACCGCTTTTAATATTAACGTTTTTATCTGCAATAACACAGGTGATTTTTGAATTTTCGCCGACAACCGTATCCTGCATAAGAATTGAATTTTTAACAACAGCACCCTTGCCGATTTTAACGCCCTTGAAGATAATGCAGTTTTCAACATGACCCTCAATGATACATCCGTCTGCAACAAGGCTGTTTTTAAGCGATGACTCAACACCGTAGATTGCAGGCATATCGTCACGCTCCTTGGTTGAAATTGTGTGCTTAAAGAGCTTTTTCCTGTTCTCTTTTTCAAGGATTGACATTGAAATATCATAATAGCTCTGAACAGAATCAATTGTTCCTACAAAGCTGTCAGTTGCATCATAAGCGTGGATTTTAAGCTTATCAACATTTGACATAATAATATTTCTCTGATAAGAAATTTCATTTTTTGAATGAGCAGCCGTTACAAGTGTTTCAAGCAGATACTTTTTCATAATCATAACATTGCAGGAGTAGAAAACGTCCTCATCTGTATCCTTGTCAAGGCTCATTTCGGTAATTCTACCGTCAGCTTCAACCTTGTCAAAGCAAAGCACTGAGCCGATGCTCTTAGGCATTTTACCCTTAACGCCAAGTATGGTAATATCAGCACCGCTTTCCTCATGTGCATTAAATAAATCATTGTAATCTGTTGACAGAATATGGTTGCAGTCGCTCATTAAAACATATGTCTGGTTTGACTGATTTAAAAAGCCCATATTACCGTAGATAGCATCAATTCTGTTGCCCCACATTTTTGCACTGCCCAGTGAAAACGGCGGAAGAAGGTACAGTCCGTCATTCTTTCTGTTTAAATCCCACGGCTTGCCTGTACCAACATGGTCCATAAGTGACTGGAAGTTTGCGTTTGTAACAACACCGATTTTAGCAACGCCGCTGTCAACCATATTTGAAAGCGGGAAGTCAATCAGACGATAGCGTGAACAGAATGGGACCGAACCCATAGTTCTCATAGCAGTAAGGCTGTCGAGAGCCTCCTCGTGAATATTTGCAAATACAATACCTAATACTCTTTTACCGTTCATTACAATCAAACCTCCTCTCCTGATTTAATCATTACCCCGGGAGCAACATACTGCCCCTTTGTAATCTTTGCACCAGCACCGATAACAGGAATACCCCAGTCCTCAGGCTTTTCAAGCATCTCAGGAATTTCGCCGATTTTGGCATCCTCCTCAATCACTGCATTTTCAGCAACGATTGAATAATAAACCTTAGCACCCTTTTTCACAGTAGCGCCCGGCATAATAACACTGTATCTTACATCAGCCTCCTCTTCAATTGTTACATTTGAAGAGATAACGCTGTAGTCAACATTGCCCTCAATCTCACAGCCCTCGCTGATTGATGAATTTTCAACAACAGCATTTTTGCCGATATAGTGAGGCGGAGCAAGCGGATTTCTTGAATAAATTCTCCAGCTTGTATCACTCAAATCAAGGTCAACATTCGGGTTGATAATGTCAAGGTTTGCCTCCCACAGGGAGTCAATTGTGCCTACATCCTTCCAGTAACCCTTAAATGGGAACGCAAACATACGCTCACCGGCATCAAGCATTGTCGGGATGATATTCTTACCGAAGTCATTTGATGAGCCCTCAGTATTTTCATCCTGAATTAAGTACTTTTTAAGCTTATCCCAACTAAATACATAAACACCCATTGATGCCTTATTGCTCTTAGGCTGAGCAGGCTTCTCAGCAAATTCATAGATTTCATCGTTATCCTTAGTTGCAAGAATACCGAAACGTGATGCCTCATCCCACGGAACCTCGAGCACTGCAATTGTGCAGGCAGCGTCATTCTTTTGGTGGAAATCAACCATCTTTGCATAATCCATTTTATAAATATGGTCACCAGAAAGAATCACAACATATTCAGGGTCATACTTTTCAATAAAATTAATGTTCTGATAAATCGCATTTGCAGTACCCTTATACCACTCTGCACCGCCGATTGCTTCATAGGGTGACAGAATATGAATACCGCCGTGCTGTCTGTCAAGATCCCAGGGCTGACCATTGCCCAGATAATCATTCAATTCAAGCGGCTGATATTGAGTCAGCACACCGACTGTATAGATACCGCTGTTAACACAGTTAGACAGCGGGAAATCAATAATTCTGTAATTTCCGCCGTATGGTACTGCAGGCTTGGCAATATTTTTTGTTAAAACTCCCAGACGGCTGCCCTGTCCGCCTGCTAAAAGCATTGCAACAACTTTATTTTTTTGTGCCATTTTTTATCTCCTTTGATTTATTTGTAGTTTTTGTATTTTTAACAGACTTTTTTGCTTCTGTCTTTTCAAGATAGATTGCCGAAAGTCCTCCGAGCTTAAGACCTATACTCTCTTCATAGCCGTTCATAGGAATATCCTTTGACTTATATGTGCCTGATAATCTGGTCTTTTCACCGCCATACTTTGAAAGTGAAGTATCAAAAATCGTTTTATATGTGCCCTTTTCAGGCACACCGATTCTGTACTCGTCAAAGCTGTTCGGCGTAAAATTGAACACTGCAATAATTTCCTTGCCGGACTTATCGATTCTTCTGAATGCAATAACGGAATTTGCATTGTCCTCGCTGGAAATCCACTGGAAGCCCTCCCAGCTATAATCAACCTGCCACAGTGCAGGAGTTTTTTTATAGAACTTATTAAGCTCTCTTGTGAAATCCTGCAGTCTTTTGTGCTTGTCATAATCAAGCAGCAGCCAGTCAAGTCCCTGCTTGTAATTCCACTCAATAAACTGACCGAACTCACTGCCCATAAACAAAAGTTTTTTGCCGGGATGGGCAAACATATAGGCAAGAAACAGCTTTATACCGCTGAATTTCATTTCATAATCGCCGGGCATTTTGTTAATCAGGCTTGCCTTGCCATGAACAACCTCATCATGGCTTATCGGCAGAACAAAATTTTCACTGAAGGCATAGAAAAAGCTGAATGTAATGCAGTTATGATTGCCCTTTCTGAACAGAGGGTCCATAGATGTGTAACGAAGCATATCGTTCATCCAGCCCATATTCCATTTGAAATTAAAGCCCAGACCGCCTATATCCGTCGGCATTGTTATCATAGGCCAGGCCGTTGACTCCTCCGCTATCATCATAACCTCGCCGTGCTCTTTAAACATTGCACAGTTAAGCTC
>JAIDEF010000378.1 GCA_029054965.1 Eubacterium sp. | reverse complement strand
ATTTATATTTTTATAATAACACAAAATAAAATAACTTGCAATTTATAATAACATTTAGTACAATCAAAATATGGAAAATAAATTATATTATACAAAAAAAGCAAAATATTTTGAAGAGGCACTACCTGTCGGTAACGGAAGAATAGGCGGACTTGTATTCGGCAATCTGAAAAAGGAGAGAATTGCATTAAACGAGGACAGCCTTTGGTCCGGTTATCCGAAGGACTTAAACAAAAAGGATGCAGGCAAATATCTTGATGCTGTGAGAGATGCGATTTTCAGTAAGAATTACGGAAAGGCAAAGGATATTCTCAATAAAGATATGCATGGTCATTGGAGTGAGGCATATCTTCCTTTCGGTGATTTGATAATTGAATATAAAAACGCACCGAAAAAGAACTACGAACGAACTCTCGAGCTGGAAACAGGTGTTGCAAGAGTTAAGGCAAACGGCTTTTGTCAGACTGTTTTTGTTTCACATCCTGCTCAGTTAATGGTTGTTAACATACATAGCGACAGTGGTGTAAGCTTTAAGGTAAGCTTAAACAGCCAGCTTCGCCATAAGGTTGAAACTGTTGAGGACAGTCTTGTTATCAAGGGCAAAGCACCTGAAGTATGTATGCCGCCATATTATAATCAGGGTGAAACTGTTGTTTGGGGCGACAAAGGTATGGATTTCTGCGGTATTGTCAAGGTACAGGGCAATGCTGTTTTCAATGGTAACTGTATTGAGGTAACCGACCAGAAGGACACTACCCTGCTGATTTCACTTACCACAAGCTTCATTGATTTCAAATCAATGCCGACAGGCGATGCGTATAAAAATGCACTGGACTATTTTGAAAACATCAAAACTTACAAGCTTCTGCTTGATGAGCACTGCAAGGATTTTTCATCCTTATTCAACAGGGTCAGCATTACACTCGAAGGCAGCCGTGATGATTTAACAACTGATAAAAGAATAAAAAGAATGAAAAAGCACAGTGATGACAATGGACTGATTGCTTTATTATTCCAGTATGGAAGGTATTTAACAATATCAGCATCACGAAAGGGCACAAAGGCAATGACACTGCAGGGAATATGGAACACACATCTCAGAGCCCCCTGGTCATCAAGCTACACCACAAATATAAATACCCAAATGAACTATTGGTGCACAGATATTGCCAACCTCAGCGAATGCTTTGAACCATTAACAGAATTTGCTGAAAAGCTTATTTATAACGGCTCTGTAACTGCAAAGGATTATTACAACTGCGGCGGCGCCTGCTCACACCACAACAGTGATATCTGGGGAGCATCATACCCTGCCGGCTATCCTGACGGTGACGGTGATGCAGGAACATACGCACCATGGTGTATGAGTCTGCCTTGGATACTCAATCAGCTTTATGAGCATTATCTGTATATAAATGATGAGGAATATAAAGAAAAATTAATTCCTATGTTTAAAAGCTGTCTTGAATTTTATAATGACTATTTAGTTGAGCACAACAACGAACTTGTAACCTGCCCTTCTATCAGTCCTGAAAACAGTTATAAGCACAATGGTGAACGCTATGCCATCACTTATATGCCATCAATGGACAGAGAAATTCTTTTTGATTTCTTTGAAAACTGCAGAGAACTTGGATTTGAAGCACCTGAAATTCAGCAGGTTAAGCCTGCAAGCGACGGCAGAATACCTGAATGGATTGAGGAATTTGATGAAACCGAGGTTGAGCACAGACATGTAAGTCATTTATACTGCATTTATCCGTCACGCTTTATTCAGAATGATAAGCTTAACAAGGCGGCTGAAAAATCACTTAACGTACGCGGCTTCGGCGGTACAGGCTGGTCATTGGGCTGGAAGGTCTGCCTGTGGGCAAGACTTGGAAACGGCAAAAATGCATTGAGGCTCATTAAACAGCAGCTTACATAC
>JAIDEF010000377.1 GCA_029054965.1 Eubacterium sp. | reverse complement strand
GTGTCAATCTGTGTTGTGCTGCAGGATGATGTTGTTCAGGAAAAATTTACCACATATTATAAATCCGTGGTGTGCTTCGGCAGGGCTGAAATCGCAGCAGATACCGAGGAAATCAAAAAAGCAACAACAGTCCTTTCCGAAAAATATTGTCCGGATAATCTTGACGGTATTCCGGCAGAGCTCGAAAAAGGTCTTTCTGCTTTGGCAGTTGTAAAAATAACACCTGAGCATATTACAGGCAAGCAGTGTATTGAACTTGTTAAATAAATATTAAAATTGGAGAAAGCTATGGCTATTCATATTTTAGATAATAACGTATTTGTTCTTGAAACAAAAAATACCCACTATGCTTTTGGTATAGACGAGCGTGGATATAATCGACATATCCACTGGGGCAAAAAATGCAGATGCAAGGATTATGAAATGGTTATCAAGGGTGATGAAAACTCCAACCATTCCTTCCTTGACTGGTATAAACAGGAGCTGACTGTTTTTGGCTCAACTGTTTATCGTGATTGTTCAGTCAAAATGAATTTCAGTGACGGCTGCCGTGAGCTTGATTTGGAATATGTTGGCTATGAAAACAGTGAAAACAAGCTTGCTTTAATTTTTAAGGATAAGCATTATCCCGTTGAGATCAGTCTGAATTACTGCATTTATGACACCTTTGATATTATTAAAAGGTTTACTGCAATTAAAAACACCGGCAGTGAAAATATAAGCTGTGAAAGACTTTTCAGTGCTGAATTTTCTCTGCCGTCAGTTAAGCCGTATGTTTTCAGAAATACAAACGGCGCCTGGGGTGCTGAATTTACAGAATGTACAACCGACCTCACAGGCGGGTATGCTGTTTGGGAAAGCAGAAAGGGTGCATCAAACCATACTGCTTCGCCATACTTTATAGCATCACAGAATGCTGATGAAAACAGCGGTGCAGTTTACTTTGCGTCACTTGCATATTCAGGTAATTTCAAGGTCAGTGCAAGCCGTGATTTGTTCGGCATTACACGTGTTCATATGGGTATGAATGATTTTGATTTTTCCCACACAATCAAAGCAGGGGAAAGCTTTGATACTCCGGCGGTGTATTGCGGTATGACTGATGGCTTTGGTGATATGAGCCGTCAGATGAACCGCTTTGCAGTTGAATATATTTTGCCAAAGCAGTTTAACAAAAAACCATTGCCCGTGCTTTATAATTCATGGGAGGCAACAGGCTTCAATGTTACAGTTGACGGACAGACCCGCCTTGCTGAAATAGCATCTGTCTCTTATCCACATCAGAAGCTGCCGACGAAGCTAGAAGTGAAGAGCTCG
>JAIDEF010000376.1 GCA_029054965.1 Eubacterium sp. | reverse complement strand
GAAATAATGTTTCGACAGTTACTGAAATTCTTAATGGTTCAGTTAAGCTTGAAAATAAAAAGGTTGCTGTTATCGGCTCAGGTATGACAGGTCTTGAGACAAGTGAGCTTTTGGTATCACAGGGGAATAAGGTTACCGTTGTTGAAATGGCTGAGTCAATAGCTCCGGGTGCTTGGTTCCAGAGTGTTGATGATGCAATGTCAGTGCTTAATAAAGCAGGAACAGAGTTTTTGACAGGGCACAGACTTATCAGTGTTAATGATAATGGAATTTATCTTGAAGCAGTCAAGTCCGGTAAAAGATTGAATGTCGAAGCTGATTATATAGTATTGTCAATGGGAGTTCGATCTGATAATGAACTGTTTAATTCAATAAAGGACAGCACTGACTATAAGGTTTATAATATAGGTGACAGTGACAAAATCGGCAGAATTGCAAATGCAACAGAGGCGGCTTATCAGCTTGCAGTCAGTTTATAATACAAGGGTGTAAATATGTTTTCAGCACGTGAGCATTTTAAGCAAAAATTAAATAAAATAAATAAAAAAATCAATTCAGGTCTTGATTTTGATTTCACGGCAGTGAGTAAAAGGATAGAAACAATTGATGATTTTAATAATGAAATAATGTTTGATTTTCTAAGCGGCAAACAGCTTTTTTACAGGGGCGAAAGAATTAATGACCCGAGTAGAAATCTTTTACCTACTATGCTTAGAAATCCTGACAAGCTTTTTTCTGATAATGATTTAGGTGTTATTCATATTGATTGCAGTTATGTTTATAATTATTATGCTTCACTCGGAAGCTTTGTCAGTGTTTTCAATAAAACAATGGGCACGGCTGACATCGACAATCTATATGAGATTTGTGCATTTGCACAGCATTATTATCATTTTTCACCTCTTATTGATTTTACAAAAAGCGTTTATCCTTCACTATCATTCGCACTTAAAAATCGTGATACATATGATGATGACATTGTTTTATATGTGCTTGAGCTGAAGAATGATAATGATTATACAACCGATATAAATATAGCAAATGAATGGTTGAAATCACTTGATATTTATGTAAGCTGTTTTGATGAGGATGTTGTTAAAAGAACAGTAAAAGAGGTTATTGAAAATAAGGAACTTCGGATGACAGAAGATTTCAGACAGCATCTTGAAAGGCTTAATACCCGTCCTTTACCAAAAGCAAAGCTGATTGATATTCCTTCAAATACAAGGATGAAATTTCAGCAGGGCGTATTTTTGATGCTGACAGACTTTCAGTTGTTCAATGTAAAGTATTTTACAAAAAATATTCGCGAACAATTTTCAATAACAAAATTTATTATTAATAAGGATATTTGTCCGCAGATACTTCAAATGATTGAATGTGATGCTCCGTGGTATAATTATAAATACTTGACCGATGTGGAGGCAGCATTCAAAATAGCAGTTGAGGAATGATTTTTACTTGATATTATCTTATAAAAATAAGCTCACCAAGCGGTGAGCTTATTTTTATTTGTCTCTTCAGCAAAGAGT
>JAIDEF010000375.1 GCA_029054965.1 Eubacterium sp. | reverse complement strand
CCGCCACCGCCGCCGAAGCCGCCTCCTGAAACACCGCCGCCGCTGAAACCACCGCCGGATACACCGCTGCTGCCACCAAGACTGTGACCGCCGCTGCTGCCACCTGTTTCAACAGGATGTGACTGCATTGCACGGCTGCAGTCCCTAAAGGTACTGTTAATAAAGTAAAAATATCCCAAGCCACGATAATCTGCACCGCACCATACAGGCGGTTCCATTGCAATAGACTCAAATTTTTCCACCCATTTTTTTGAAACACCAAGTACATAAGTATATGGCAGGATATTATAAAAATAATGTGGGTCATCCTCAACAAGAGCCTCAAGCTTTTCCTTTTCAGCAGTTTCAAGAAAAATTTTAAAGCCGTTAATCATCTGAAGCATTCTGTGACCGTCGTCAGTACGCTTTCTGACAAAAAAGGAAAGAATAAATGCACAAAGATAAATAACATATCCCCCAATAAGTGCATAGATGCAAGGTGCGGTTTGGTATGAATCCTCAAAAATCATATAATTTACAAACATAAACCCGATAATGAAAACCCAGCAAATAATTCGCATTGTAAGCGAATTATTTACAAATACCTTTCTTCTATTCCGATTGGTATTATATGAATTTTTAATCATATCAATATAGATATAAAAATCCTTCTCAAGTCTTGATTTATAAGTGGTATCACCATGCAAAAACAGCCCGTTCATAAAGGTTTTCTTTGACTGGTCTTTACCATCATAGCTTTTTACTCTTTTAATAATATAACTTCCGTCACGTTCATTTATGGTCAGATAGCCCTCATTGGCAAGCTCAATAAGCAAAGGAACAACATCCTCGCCTGTTACAGCGCCTTTATACCAATAAGCCACGTCGACGCAGTTCATACCTTCAGGCGGATAAAATTCAACAACATCGACGATTTTTTTATCCTTGCCGAATTTAGCCCATATAATCAGCACTGCAAGCAACACCACTGCAGGGATAGTTATAAGGCTGATTACACTCACATTCTGCTTTTTTGTATCAATTTGAAAATAACCATCAGGCAGCTCAATTCTTGTAGTAAGTCCTTCACGATAGCCAAGAGGCATAGTCATTTTGCCTGTAATTCTATTGCCGTCAACTGAATAATCAACTGCTTCTGTTCCTATTTCACCTTTATAACCTGCGGAAAATCCAAGCTTAGAGCTGTCAAATTCCTTCGGCATATTTATTTCAAAGGTAACATTTTGAATGGCAGTATCCCATTCTGTACCTATAATATTG
>JAIDEF010000374.1 GCA_029054965.1 Eubacterium sp. | reverse complement strand
TTCAATCAGAATAATTTATAAAATCAGATGCTTTTTATCTGTGTCTGTTTTTTAATTCCCTTTTTAACAACAAACCACATAATAAGGCTCATTATTACACAGGCATAATCGGCGCTTGCCTGTGCCCATATAATGCCGTCAAGTCCGACAGCAGCATTTAGTATAAACAAAAGCGGAATATAAATCAAGCCCTGTCTTCCAATTGAAAGAATCAGACTTTGAAAACCCTTGCCCATTCCCTGGAAAGAGAAGTTGAGAACAAACATTATACCGATAATCGGACCCGGGCTCATAAGAGCGATAAGCATTTTTACACCAAGCTCAATAACACCGGCATCATTAATGAACATACTTATTACATTTTCCTTGAATACTACATAGAATAAGGTCATAACTGTGCCGATAATTATATTGCATGCCATGCTGAAACGCAGGCACTTTTTCATTCTGTCATAATTTCTTGCACCGTAACAATAGCCGATTAAGGGCTGAACACCCTGACCCAAGCCAATTTGCAGCATTACAACAAGCATATTTGCTTTCATTGCAACACCCATTGCAGCAACGGCATTATCGCCGTAGGAAACAAGCACAATGTTAACAATTATATTTGAAAGGCTCATCAGCAGGTTATTAAGGCTTGCAGGCAAACCGACGTTGATTACACCCTTTGCAATACCATCTTTAAAGGTGTATCTTTTAGGTGTGATGCTGAGAATACTTTTGCCTTTCAAGAAGTAAAGCAAAAAGAAAATAACAGAACAGATATTTCCAATTACTGTTGCAATTGCGGCACCTGCAACACCTAAGCCAAAACCAAACGGCATTTTAAAGCCAAAAAGCTCATCGCCGCCTGACAGAATAAAAATAGGGTCTAAAACAATATTTACAACCTGACCGAGAATGCTTCCGAACATTGATGTTTTTGCTGCACCCTCACCTCTGACCAGATTGCAGACGGTGATTGCGGTTATAACAGAGGGGGAACCGATTGCAACCCATTTGAGATAATCGGAAGCAAAACCGATTGTATTATCGCTGGCACCAACCATATAAAGCAGCGGTGTTTTAAAAGCCATAAATAATACACCTAAAACAATACCAAGCAGTATTGAGGTGTAAATACAGAAGCTGCTGATTTTTTTGACCCTGTCCTGTCTGCCCTCACCCAGTGAACGGCTGATAAAGGCACAGCCGCCGACGCCGAAAAGATTGCCCACTGCAATGAATATTAAGAACAACGGCATTGACACGCTTACAGCTGCAACCTGATTGCTGTCACCTGTCTGACCAACAAAAAATGTGTCCGCAAGATTATATACAATATTAATAAGCATACCCAGCATGCTTGGAACCGCCATTGTGGCAACTGCCTTAGGTACGCTGTAACTTTCAAAAACCTGTTTATTATCTTTCATAATTAACTATCACCTCATATCATCTAAATCAATTCGGAAATTTTCACAAAATCCTCCATACGCAGTTTTTCTGCTCTGATGTTCTGTTCAATACCAAGGCTGTCAAAAACAGCAGCTGCATCTGATTTTGCAACGCCCATTGTATTTGAAATGCTGTTAAGAGCGGTTTTGCGCCTTTGCGAAAAGGCACATCTTACTGTGGTGAAAAATTTCCTTTTATCTTTAATATCAAAAGGCTGATGACTTCTGACTTTAAGCCTGATAACAACACTGTCTACTTTAGGGCTTGGTACAAAGCTGTCACGCATAATGTCAAAAAGAATTTCACTTTCAGCATAATAATTCACTGCAACGGTAACTGCTCCGGCCCCTCTTGTGCCAACCTCTGCACAAAGTCTTTCGCCGGCCTCCTTCTGAACCATAACAACGATTTCATCAACAGGAAGCTCGCTTTCAAGCAGCATCATAATTATAGGCGATGTAATATAGTAAGGCAGATTTGCACATACTTTAACTGAGTCGCAGTCACTGAATTTTTCACTGATAAGCTGTTTTAAATCAAGCTCCATAACATCTGCATTTATAATTTCAAGATTACTGCAGTCTGCCAGAGTTTCTCCAAGCACAGGCAGTAGCCTTTTGTCAAGCTCAATGCTTGCTACTTTATAGGCAACACGGCAAAGCTCCTTTGTCAACACACCAAGGCCCGGTCCGATTTCAATAACTCCGATTTTACCATCTGTACACAGGGCATCTGCCATGGCGGGACAAACGTCGGGATTGATTAAAAAATTCTGACCAAGTGCCTTTGAAAAGGTAAAGCCGTGTTTCATTAATATTCTTTTTATAGTGTTAATATCATATAAATTCATAGTCATATACCTATTTAATATATTAAAAGCCTGTTTGGCATTTGAATATTTTAACACATTCATAAATAGTTTACAACCTTTATCTTGACATTTTATAATTAAATGTTATAATACCTTAGCCGACTAAAGTTAGTCGGCTAAATTAATCGCAGAGGATTGAATTTATGGGATTTAAAAAGCATAATGTACCGCCGCCAAGAGGAATGATCGGGCCGAGAATAATGTGCCTTTCAAGGCTTATGCGTCAGAAATTCAATGAGGCAGCGGCTGAGCAAGGGTTGTTTTCGGGTCAGCAGGATATAATTTTTCTGCTGGTGGAAAATGAGGGAATCACATTAAGCAAGCTTGCCGAAAAGCTTGAGGTTTCCGCTGCAACTGCAAGTGTATCTGTTAAAAGAATGGAAAAAGCGGGCTTTATTGTGAAAAGGCAGGATGAAAATGATGCTCGTATTACACGTCTTTATCCGACAGAAAAAGCTAAAATAGCACCTGATAATATCAGAAAAAGAATGGATGAGCTTGAAAAGGAACTGAGCAGAAGCTTCACGCATAGTGAAATGGAAATGCTCAGCGATATGCTTGACAAATCAATTTGTAACATACTTGAAAGGAGTGAGGATTAATGATAAAAAAACTCGCCAAATATATGAAGGGTCTGTGGGGACTTGCAATTATAAGTGCCTCAGGAATGATTATTGAAGCAATTTGCGAGTTGGCTATGCCTTCCCTCGCCAGTAATATTTATCATATGGTTGACACTGCAGCCGATATAAATGCAACAAAGGCTAAGGTGTTCCAATACGGAATGTTTATGCTGCTGCTTGCAGTAATCGGTCTTTGCGGAGGTCTTGCAACAATGAAAACCTCTGCAATAGCCAGCCAGAAATTTGCATACAGACTAAGATCGGATATGTTCAAAAAAATCAGCCGTTTTTCATTTAAGAATATTGATGAATTTTCGACGGCATCATTGACAACAAGAATGACAAACGATGTAACAACGCTCCAGAATGTTGTTATGATGTCGCTTCGTATTCTTGTAAGGGTGCCTGCTTTACTGGTCGTATCGGCAGTGTTCGCTGCAAGAATAAATCCCAAAATGTCTGCTACTCTTTTGCTGCTGCTGCCAATTTTTGCTGTTATTATAGCGGTTGTTTTAAAATTCGGTTTCCCTATGTTTCAAAAAATGCAGAAGCGTGTTGACAGCGTTAACCGAGTAGTACAGGAAAATTTAATCGGAATAAGAGTGGTTAAAGCCTTTGTTCGTGAGAAACATGAAAAAAAGAAATTCCATAAGGTATCCGACGAGCTTGCAAATCAGGGCGCAAAGGCATCGGGATTGATTGTAATCGTTATGCCTGTTATGATGCTTCTGTTTAATGCAGTGATTGTTTTTGTATACTATAAAGGAAGCCTTGATGCCGTTAACGGAATTATGCAGGTTGAGCAGGTATCGGTGTTTGCATCATATATTGCACAGATTTTAATGAATCTTATGATGGTTTCAATGATGCTATTAATGCTTGCAAGAGGTAAAGCCTGCGGTGACCGTGTGGTTGAGGTGCTTGATACCGATATTGATATTACCAATCCTGAAAACGCTTATATTCCTGATGCATCTTCTGTGAAGGGTAATGTTGAATTTAAAAATGTATCTTTCAAATACTCAACTGATTCGTCAGGCGACAACATACTTGATAATATAAACTTTAAGGTGAATGCAGGTGAAATTGTCGGTATTGTAGGCGGAACAGGCTGCGGTAAATCAAGTATGGTGAATCTTATACCAAGACTTTATGATGCAACTGAAGGTCAGGTTTTAATTGACGGTGTAGATGTTAAAAATTATGATTTAACAGCACTTCGTGATATGATTGGTGTTGTTTTGCAGAAAAATGTATTGTTCACCGGAACAATCAAGGATAATATCCGCTGGGGCAATAAGAATGCAACAGATGAGGAAATTATTGCAGCATGCAAGGCTGCACAGGCACACGACTTTATCATGGCGCAGCCTGACGGATACGATACGAATCTTGCACAGGGCGGTCTGAATCTGTCTGGCGGTCAGAAGCAAAGACTTTGTATTGCAAGGGCAATGATTAAAAATCCTAAAATCCTTATTCTTGATGACTCCACAAGTGCTGTTGATACAGCAACTGAGGCAAAAATCAGAGAAAGCTTTTATACCGAGCATGCAGGTACAACAGTATTTATAATTGCTCAGCGTATTTCTTCTGTTATGAATGCAGACAAAATTCTTGTCGTTGATGACGGTGAAGTAAAAGCAATCGGCACACACGATGAGCTGCTGGAGAGCAGTGAAATATATCAGGAAATTTATACCACACAGCAAAAGGGGGTGCTTGAATAATGCCGCCAATGGGACCACACGGTAATACTGATTTTAAAAAACCGAAAAATGCTAAAAAAACCTTTGGAAGAATACTGCAGTATATGGGCAAAAGTAAAATGCTTCTGTTAGTTGTATTTGTTATGCTTGTTCTGAGCACAGCTTGCTCTATCGGTGCATCATACTGCCTTAAGCCTATACTTGACGGTGTTGCAGAATCAATTAAGAATGCAACCTTTGACACTGACGGAAAAAGAATTCTTATTACAAATCTTGCACAGCTATCCGCACTTTATGTAGGTGCAGCAATATTCTCCTTTGTTCAAAGTAAAATTATGGTTAAAATTGCATATTCGACAACAAATCTTATAAGAAAAGATTTGTTTGACCATATGCAGACCCTGCCGCTGAGCTATTTTGACTCACGCACTCATGGCGAAATAATGAGCAGCTTTACAAATGATGTTGATAATATTCAGATGATGCTTGAGCAGTCGATGGTTCAGCTTGTCAGCTCTGCCTTCACCTTTGTTGGTATCGTGGCAGTTATGATTACACTCAGTCCTGCAATGTTCGCAATTGCATTGGTATTCCTTGTGATAATGCTTTTGGCTGTTACTAAAATAGGAAAACAGTCAAGAAAATACTTCAGACTGCAGCAGGAAAATCTGGGTGTTATGAATGGTAATATTGAAGAAAATATCGAGGGACTCAAGGTTATTAAGGTGTTCAATCACGAAGAACAGTCAAATGCGGAATTTGGCAAGACCAATGAGGAGTTCCGAAAGGCTGCTACTAATGCAAACTTTTTCTCGGGAATTATGGGACCGTGCTCTACAGGTATAAACAATGCAAGCTATGCATCGGTTGCGCTTGTAGGCGGTGTTTTAGCATTAACAGGCAGGCTCAGTATCGGTACGTTCTTTACATTCCTCAGCTATTCAAAGCAATTCACCCAGCCGATAAATCAGATTGCAAACCAGATGAATACTGTGTTTTCCGCCCTTGCAGGTGCTGAAAGAGTATTCAAAATAATGGATATTGACAGAGAAACTGATGATGGTACTGTAACACTTTCAGCAGAAAAAGCTTCTGACGGCAAAAAATGGTTTTGGATTGATGGGGACAAAAAAATACCTGTCGAGGGCAAGGTTGTTTTTGAAAATGTTGATTTCGGTTACGTTCCTGAAAAGCAGGTGCTTAAAGACATTAATCTGTATGCAAATCCGGGTCAGAAAATTGCATTTGTCGGCTCGACAGGCGCAGGAAAAACTACTATAACAAATCTGATTAACCGTTTTTATGATATCCAGGATGGAACAATAACATATGATGGTATTGATATCAAACGCATAAAAAAGGATGATTTGAGAAGAAGCCTTGCAATCGTTCTTCAGGATACGCATATGTTTACAGGCACAATTATGGATAACATCCGCTACGGAAGGCTTGAAGCCACTGATGAGGAATGCATTGACGCTGCAAAGCTTGCATCTGCACATTCATTTATCAGACGTCTGCCTGACGGCTACAATACAGTTATAACAGGTGACGGCGGCAATCTTTCACAGGGACAGCGTCAGCTACTCGCAATTGCAAGAGCTGCAGTTGCAGACCCGCCTGTTATGATTCTTGATGAGGCCACGAGCTCAATTGACACAAGAACAGAGATGCATATTGAGCATGGTATGGACAGATTGATGATTGGCAGAACTGTATTTGTAATTGCTCACAGGCTTTCAACAGTCAGAAATTCAGATGCAATTATGGTGCTTGAAAACGGTGAAATAATTGAACGAGGCAGTCATAGTGACCTGCTTGAAATAAAAGGCAGGTATTATGAACTGTGTACGGGAAAGGCAAAATTAAGCTGATAAAGTGAATTATTATACAAGTAATTCGCATATTTATGGTGTGCTTTTTTTCTTAAATACACCTTATAGTATGTCAAATAGTATGTCAAAATTTAATTAAAAATATCGTCAAAAAGGGCTTTACAAATATGATTATAAGTGATATAATTTAGCTATCTTAGATGTTAAATACTAAAATTATATTTTGAGGTGTTATTTTATGAAAAAGTTTTTATCAGTAATGCTTGCTGCAGTAATGGCTGTTTCTGTTTTTGCAGTATCAGTTATTCCGGCAATGGCAGCTCCAAGTCCAACAGCTACAACAGCTACACAGAAGGGTCCTCCAACAACACTTAACGGTGCTATAAATACCACTGATGTTAACTATACACCTGACAAAAACGATTCAAACAAAATTACTTTTGAATACACAGGTGAAGGTACTGTTGAGGGCTGGACAAACAACCTTACAGAACTCGGTTATGTTGAAGGCACTGACTTTACAGCAGTTGAAAATCCTGACGGCACTTACACCATCACACTTATGAATGATGATGCTAAAAAAGATTTTGACAACGGTAAAGTAATTGTAGACGTTAAGGTTAAGTTCGATACAACAACTACAGCTGGTCCAACAAAGAAAAATGATTCTTCAAAGTCACCAGGAACCGGTATTGCTACAACAGTAATTGCCGGCAGCATTGCTGTTGCAGGTGCAGGTATTGCAGTTCTTTCAGCTACTAAAAAAAGAGATGCTGAATAATTAATAATTAAAATAAAGCCTGTTTGCCTTTATGGTAAACAGGTCTTTTTAGTGTATCAGGTGATTTTATGAAATCGGATGAAAATATTAACAAAAATGAAAATAGTAAAGATGAAGCATATCAGGAATAT
>JAIDEF010000373.1 GCA_029054965.1 Eubacterium sp. | reverse complement strand
CAAGCCATCAGTTTCATAAATATTCTTGTTTTCACCCGTCATTATATATGCGGTTATTTTTTCTTTACCGCCAAGGGCAACAACAGTATTCTGTGCAACAAATGCAGCAGGGATATACCACCTATCAGCATCAGAAAAGCCGCAGATATTGCTGTATTTATCGGCAGCTATACCTACAAGAGTATATGTTTTCTGCGCAGGCTCGTTCAGAAAATCATCCATATCCTGAATTTTGAAATTAAGAGTGATTTCATCACCGACCTTGACATCTATGCCAAGCCTTGCAAGCATGGTTTTTTCAATAGCTATTTCATTATCCTTTGTGGGATAAGAGCCTTCAATAAAAAACATATTGGAATATTCTTTCGCTTCATCATCAAGCCACGCAATGGGGAAACCTGCTGCCTCGTTTTCGTTATAAACCCAGCCTAACAGGTGTGCTATGCCGTAATCCTTTGCAAGACCTCTTTCTTTAACATCCTTAAAAACCTCTTCACCGCTGCCGACAACATTGCAGATTGCATCCTGTTTTCCGTAATTATCTTTATACTTTTTATCAAGCGCTTCATATGAGCTGAAGAAATAAAGTATCATACTGCAGGAAAAGACCATTGCAAGAATAATGCCGATAATCATAATAGCATACTGCTTTTTCCTGTGCTTAAGATTACCGAAAGCAAGTGTATTAACGGTTAATTTCTTTTTCATAATCATACCTCTTGTTCAGTGCTTTCTGCTTTACTGTCCTTAACAATTCTGCCGTCCTCAATCGTTATAATTCTGTCGGCCTGCTCTGCAACATGCAAATCGTGGGTAACAAGAATTAAGGTTACACCAAGCTCACTGCTGACATATTTAAGAAGCGATAACACCTCCCTGCCGCTCTTACCGTCAAGGTTGCCTGTAGGCTCATCGGCAAAAAGAATTGCAGGCTTATTAGCCAAGGCACGTGCAATGGCAATACGCTGCTGCTGACCGCCTGAAAGTGCAGAGGGCAGATGGTCAAGCCTGTCCTCAATACCAAGCATTTTTATAAGCTTGTCTATATATTCCTCATCAGACTTTTTCTTATCAAGCATAATGGGAAGGACAATATTCTCATAGCCTGTGAGTTCATTCACAAGATTATACGCCTGAAACACAAAGCCGAAACGACGGCGTCTTAATATGGAAAGCTGGTTGTCAGTATAATCAGACAGCTTCTTTTTACCATAGGTAACATAGCCTGAGGTCGGGTACTCAAGGGAGCTGAGCATATGTAAAAAGGTAGATTTGCCTGAGCCTGACGGACCTGTGATTGCACAGAACTCGCACTGCTCAAAGGCAATAGTTGCATCATCAACTGCCTTAACTACATTGTCACCACTGATATATTCTTTGGTCAGATTTGTGCATTCAATAATGTTCATATAATTACCCCCACTTCATTTTCTGCCTTAATACTAACATGCGAACCTTTCTTTTCTCTTACTTTAATCTTACGTTTTCGTAATGTTGAGAAAAAAGAAGAAACAACAATAAGCCATATGTGTCACTGAAATAAAGCAAACGGCAGGAGTAAACCCCTGCCCTACGATGTGACACCACCATATATTTTATATCGTTTCGTATCCGTCAATATGAGGAATACATATTGTGAAATACAAGCCGTTATTTTTATTTTCAACACTTATAATACCGTGATGCTTTTCAACAACAGCCTTTGTAATAGCAAGACCTATGCCTGTGCTGTTTGGTGATGAATTTTCCGCCTTATAAAATCTTGTAAACAGATTAGGTATCTCCTCCTCAGCTATACCACCGCCATTGTCACCGATTTCAATGATTGTCGAATGTCTGTTTTCACTGATTTTAACATCAACAATACCATCATCGGCAGTATGCTCACAGGCATTTTTAACAATATTGCCAATAGCCTCACAAAGCCAGGTTTCATCACAGCGGATAACGCTATTACCTTGAACAAGCATTTTCTTTTCAGGGAACAACGGTGTGAACTCAGCAAAAACCTTTTTTACAATATCCTCGGCCTTTACAAATTTATAATTCATAACATAGGAATCAACCTTGATTTTTTCAAGTCTTAAAAGCTGATAAACAAGCTTTTCCATTTTATCAACAAGCTGAAGCTCTTTTTCGCTGTGCGGTGAAGCGTTCTGCTCCTTGTCCATTTCACAGTAAAGACGAAGTGCGGCAATAGGTGTTTTTAGCTGATGTGAAATATCAGATATAAATTTGGTATTCTTTTTATTTTCCTGAACCAATCGGCTTCGTTCAAAGCAGATAATCTCCTGCAAATCAGCAACTCCGTTCTGCAGCCCTGCAAAATAATTATCATATACACTGAATTCCATCTTGCCGCCTGTATTAACAAATTCATTAATAGCATCTGAAAGCTTATTAATATTCTTTTTTATCCGCACCTGTCTTATAATCAGAACAACGCAAACAACGGCAAGCAATGCGATAATCAACCAAGGGAGAACTGTTAAAAATTTCATTTACCCTCCTCCCAGCGGTAACCGACACCTCGGATTGTTGTAATATGCTCAGCGCCGATTTTTTCACGCAGGCGGCTCATATGAACAGACAGCGTATTATCATCAATAAAATTTCCGCTGTCATCCCATATATTCTGCAAAAGTGCTGCACGAGTAATAATAGCACCGCTGTTCCTGATTAAACAGGAAAGAAGCTGAAATTCCGTTTTGGTAACAAAAATCACTTCACCGCTCTTTTTAACTGTCATATTATTTGTATCAACAGCAATATCATTGCTTACATATGTTGAATTGACATTTCTTCTGATTAAAGCACGAACACGTGACAGCAGCTCAAGAAGCTTAAAAGGCTTTGTAACATAATCGTCAGCACCACTGTCGAGTCCACGGACAATCTGTATTTCATCATCACAGGCTGTTAAAAACAAAATAGGAGTAGTGTCACCCATTGATCTGAGCCCTTGGCAAAAATCAAAACCGCTGCCATCAGGCAGCATAACATCAAGAATAAGCAGGCTGAAAGCAGAGCCTTTAACAGCCTCTCTCGCCTCCTTTATTGTGCCTGCACTGAAAACTGTATAGTCTGCATTTTCAAGAAGCTCACAAAGTCCGTCACGCAAAAACGCATCATCTTCAAGTAAAAATATTTTTTCACCCATAATATCACCGATTTAATCATATCACATTGACTGAATATAAACAAGAAATTAAAGAAAACTTACAAATTCTTAAGATAAAAACCGACCCTGAAAACAGAGTCGGTCATAAATTCTATTATCTATTAAGCTGTGCAACATAATGATTGATTTTATCAGCAACAGGTTTTGCTTCCTCATCCGTTACAGGAAGGAACGGACTTCTCGGCTCGCCGCAGTCAATACCAAATCTCATACTCATTACCTTTTTAGCTGCACCATAAAGTGATTTGCAGGAAAGAAGAGAGAAAATACAGTCATTAATTTTGAACTGAAGAGCCTTTGCCTCCTCAATTTTATTTTCATTAACAAGCCTGTCAAGCTCAACAAAAAGCTCAGGCATACAGCCATAGGTTCCGCCAATTCCGGCATCTGCACCCATTAATCTGCCGCCAACAAACTGCTCATCACTGCCATTGAAAATAATAAAATCATCACCTACTGCCTGTCTGTATCTCTCCATAAGATAAACAGGCTCTGCTGAATTTTTAACACCTATAACTTTAGGATTTCTGCTCATTTCACTGAGCAGCTCAGGTGAAAGATTAAAGCCTGTAAGCTGCGGAATATTATATATAATAAACGGAACATCTGTTGAGTCAATTATTGAATTCCAATGAAGCTTAATGCTTTCCTCCGGCAGGTGGTAGTAAACACTGGGCACTGCACTGATTGCATCTGCACCGATTTTTTCACTGTGCTTTGCAAGCTCGATACTGTCCTTGGTTGACGGACAACCAACATGAACGATAACTGTAAAGTCATCACCGGCTGCCTCCACAACAGCCTCAGCAACCTGCTTCCTTTCCTCCATTGAAAGCAAAAAGCCCTCGCCTGTTGAGCCACAGGCATAAGCACCCTTAACGCCCTTGGACTTATATATATTCACAAGCTCTTTGATTTTAGCTGTGTCTATATTGTCATTTTCATCATAAATTGCATTCAACGCACAAAATATACCGCGAAATTTGTTTAAATTATTCATAATCATCACCTCTTGCTTGATTGTAGCACATACACGTGATATAATCAATAAGGTGATTAAAATGAATAATAAAGAAATTTTAGAAAAAATCAAAGATGGATTAATTGTATCCTGTCAGGCGCTTGAAACCGAACCGCTCTGTGACAGCTACATAATGTCAAAAATGGCATGGGCTGCATACCTTGGCGGTGCTGCGGGTATCAGAGCAAATACAGTTGTTGACATAAAAGCAATTAAGGAAAAGGTTGATTTGCCCGTTATCGGCATTATCAAGCAGGTTTATGACGACAGTGATGTTTATATTACCCCTACTATGAAGGAGGTTGATGCACTGGTTGAAATCGGCTGTGAAATTATTGCTCTTGATGCTACGGACAGACTGCATCCAAACGGTGTAACACTTGAGGAATTTTTCACAGAGGTAAGAGACAAATACCCGAACCAGCTCTTTATGGCTGATACAAGCTGTTTTGAGGAGGGCAAAAAAGCACAGGAGCTTGGATTTGACTTAATCGGCACAACAATGTCAGGCTACACCCCCTACACAAAGGGAGCACCATTGCCGAACTTTGAGCTTATGGAAAGATATGTTAACGAGCTTGACAAGCCAGTTATTGCCGAAGGCGGTATATGGGTACCCGAAGAGCTGAAAAAAGCAATGGACACCGGCGTTCTTTGTGCGGTTGTCGGAACAGCAATAACAAGACCGATGGATATTACCAAAAGATTTGTAAATGCAATAAAATAAAAGCATTAAACACGAAGCACCGATAAAGGCTTCGTGTTTTTATGTTATCTTAAGTGAAAAAACGCAAATGCCGAAGCATCTGCGTTTTTTCACATTATATATTGGAGGTAATTTTAATTACTTTTCAGCACAGTCACTCTTCTTCTTTTTGTATATAACCGCTGCAGCACCGATTGCCAGTGCAAGAACAGAATATACAGCCATCATAACATATGCTGTGCTTTCTCCGCCTGTCTTAGGAATAAACGGATTTTTAACATTCTTCTTTGCTGAAGTATTACCATTTGTTTGGTCACCCTTATTAATCAAGTCATTAAGGTTAGGCTTATTAATATTAGGTTTATTGGTATTATTGTTATTATTGGATGGTTTATTAGGATTCTCAGGATCAACCGGAGCTACAGGCTTTTCAATAGCATCACCTGTAGGAGTTCCGAGAAGCTCAAGAACCTCACCATATGTTTCAACCTTACCAATTTCAACAAACTTATCAGTATAATTTGTAACCATTGAAGAGAGTGCACCAAGATTATCTGTAATCAGCTTTCTGAGAACTTTATAAGTATCCTCGTCGGCAAGCACTACATCATATACATAATAGAACAATGTTGTGAATACAGTATCTGTATCTCCGTTTCTGAGAATGAAATACTTATTCAAACCAGATGAGCTTTCTACAACCTCAAGGGTACAGCAGTCAGCAAGCTTTGCCCAGTCAATCGGAGGCAGTGTAAGCTTGATACTAAGAAGGTCTGTAAGGTCAATCGGCTGTGCAAGAAGCTCATTAATTGCCTTCTTTGAAACATCAAGACCTTCAACCGCTCCGCCGAGCACACCTAATGAACCTGCAGCCTCTTTGATTGTGCTGTCAAGCATATCTGTATTAACGATATGAGCAAGACGAGGAAGAACCTTGATAAGACCATTAATCGGGTCAGGTGAAATCACATCAATAACATCTGTGAAGAGATGGTCAATAATAGGTCTGAGGAATTCGTCAGCAGCTATATTTGCACCCTTTTCCGCTTTTACGCTCTCATAGTTAGCCTTATACTCTGCCTGAGTCGGAAGACCAATCATACCAAGCTGCTCAAGAAGCGGAATCAGTGTTGAATACAAACCGGTCCGGTATTTTCCGTCGTCGGTCATATAGTCAAACATCTTGATATCAACATCAACAATAAGAAGCTTTGTACCGGGTGCAAGAAGTGTAGTAATCGGACGGAGCACTGCAAGAAGTGCATCTTCAAAGCCCTCACGGTCACCGGCTTTGAAGCCAAAGTCCTTAGCTGTGAAATTCATTGCTGCTGCATTCGCCATCTTTTCAGCATTATTTGCACCGGTTGCTGATTTAATCTTTTCAATTGCACCGGCATACTTATCACCGTCTGATGCCAGGTAATTGGCAAGCTTATCATTTGTAACAATAAAGCCGGCAACCATACTAAGTGACAACTGCATTCCGCCTGCATCAATAACCGCATCGCTTGCAAGGAGTGTTGCATATAGGTTAAGTATTTCTGTAAGAATTTCAGGCTGATAGAGATTTTCTTTAAGAACATTATCTAAGCCATCTGACAAATCAACATCCTTTGCAATAAGCGGAACGAGTGTTTCTGCAACAAGCTCCCAAAGCTTATCAACAGCACTCTGAATACCGCCTGTTGTCCACGCTACCTTGCTGTTTTCAGGACGGATAATATCTGTTTTCTTAAATGCAGCAAGCTCCTTAGCAAAGTTATTCATATCCATAATAGGCTTCTGAACAAGAACATACTTATCATAAAGTTCTGCAGGGATTGTGGACTTGAATTCGTCCATTAATACATATTTGTCATAAACCTTCAACTGAACTTCTGTGGTGATATTGTTCATATCAACAGTCTTCATAATATCATAAAAGCCCTTTGTTGCAACATTAACAAGCTTTTCCTTAACGTCTGCCGGAACCTTTGCCTGATACTCACTGCTCATAGCGTGGTATTTTTCAATAGCTTCCTTTACAATTGCATCTGTTAGTTTGTTTACATCAACCTTACCCATATACTCAACAAATTCATTGAGTCTGTTATTGTTAACAACATTCTGTAAATCATTTACAAGAGCATTTACATTTTTCTTTGAAAGTGAAATCTGATTGCTGTAAACAGTATTTGCATCTAAGTCTTCAGTATAAGCATCAGCACTGCCCAGACCATAGATTAAAGTTGCTGCAATAGAAATATATGAGTTGCTCATAAATGATCTAAGTGCAGCACTGGCAACAGAATCCTTAACAGCATCAATAGCAGCAGTAACAGCATCAACCTGAGCCACTGTCACATTTTCACCGTTAAAGTTTTTCATACCTGTATCAACTGCAATATCTGCTGCTTTCTTAAATTCATTACCAAAAACAGGAGCAAACAGCTCAATAAGCTTTGTCCAAGCCTCTCTGCCGTAAGGTATACTGTCTGTTAAAACCTTTTCGCCAACAGCTTCCCAATCAGCTCTGTAAACAGCAGCATTCTTGCCAGTCTTCCATGTTCTGGAGCCGCCGCTAAGCTGCATATATGCTGAGTAACTGATTGTTGACGGATCATTTTTACCAGCCTTATCCTGAAAATAGTTATATGTAATTCTTGCGATATTGCTGTACAAATCTGTTTTTGCATTAGCAGATGGTGAGGTCATATTAAAATAGAAGCCGTCACCATTAACATACATATAGTTTGCAAAATCAGCACCCTTTGCTGTCAGCTTTGAAATTTCAGGAACATTCTTTTCATAATGCTCATAACCGGCAGTTTTTTTCTGGAAATCAAAGCTTGTGTTGAAAAGGGTTCCGTCAACCTTGACGTAAATCTTTCTCATTACATCAACAGCATCCTGATAGTCCTTAGGGAAATCGCCGATGTCCTTTGCAAGAGCCTTAAGACCCTCCTCTGTACTTGAACCCCAAACCTTAGCATTTGAAGCTGTAAGGCTTGTGTTCTCACGTGCTACCTTTTCAGTAGCATAGTAAAGGAAAAAGGCATAATATTTCACATCAAGAGCAAGCTTCTGTGAATCATTTAAAGCCTTGATTTTTGCAGCAGCGTCATTATATGCAGCAACTGCTTTTTCATAATTAGCCTTACCGGAATCATACAGGTCATTTCTGTAATCATAGAA
>JAIDEF010000372.1 GCA_029054965.1 Eubacterium sp. | reverse complement strand
TGCTTCCGAGCAAAAGACGAAAAACGCACAAAAGCCTTGTAATTCATACGAATTACAAGGCTTTTAAATTGTTATTGCATTGCAGGGGATGGCGAGAACACCATCACCTGCAATGCTTCAACGTCACTCCGTGCGTGGTTCAGCCCACTTTATCGACGGTCTAAGGTACAGTCTTTGACTGTACCTCTTTTATTATACCCACTCTTTAATAATTTCATGGTTTCTGAATATTTCATTAAGCTTATTGATGAACGGAGTGACATCCCCCATATCAAGTGCTCTGTGATCAAAAGCAATTGTGAGCGGCAGCTTTGTACCAACAACAATTTCATCATTTTTAACAACAGGTGTTTTCTGCAATGAGCCGATTGCGATTGCACAAACCTGCGGAGGAATAATTTCAAGCAGAGTGCAGACACCATCCCAGTCCCTGCATATTGAGCCGAGGTTGGACACGGTAATTGTGCCCTGCTCAATATCGTGCTTAGTAAGCCTGTCATTCTTTGGTATAGAATAATATTCCTTCTTCGCTTTTCCTTTTAATGTTTTAACCTTATGCTTTCCTGTTTTGGAGCCAATAAGACGATTAATTGTCTGAACGATTTTTCCCTGTGAAAGACCTGTTAAGGTATTATCAAGCGACACCTCAAACATAACCTCATTCATATCGGAATTATTTGCTCGTCTTGCACTTTCCGCAATTGCATCTCTCATCTGTGACATTGTCTTAGTGTGCATATCGTGCATATTGATTGTCATCATTTCACCGCTGCTAAGTATCATCGGCATTGAAATGTTGATTTCTTCAAAGGTCTTTACATTACCTCTCACAAGCCTTCTGTTAAAATCAATATGTGAATTAAGAACAGGACAAGCTTTGAGTCCCTCAACAATTACCCTTAACATTATTGTATTAAGAGTCAGCTTAGTTTTTTTGTCGGCATCCTTATTGATTTCTTTTACAACCTTTAAAAACTCACTTACCTCCGGCTCAAATGTAACAACTGCATGAGGAATAGTTTCCCAGCTCTCAGAAGTCATATTTGATACAATCTTTCTTGCTATACCAAAGTGTTCTGATTTTGTTATTGTTAAATTCTGTTTCATAATTATTATCTCCTTTATATGTTAAACATTTTGAAAATTTGCTTTCCTTAGCTACAACCAAATTCTAACTAAAATCAAGTGAAATTGCTACAAACCAGACTTTACATTACCGCTATTTTTACGCAACCGACGGTTGCAACGCCCTAAATAAGCCAATTTTTAATAATTTATTGATTACTGCAGTTAAAAATGATAAACTATTAAACAGAGGTGACAATTTATGGAATGGGAATTTAATCTGCCCGTTAAGCTGGTTTTCGGCAACGGCAAAAGAAAAGATTTAGAAAAATATATTAATGAAATAGGAGGAACAAGAGGTATTCTTGTTTGCTCAAAAAGCTTTGCAAAAAACGGCACTGCTGATGAATTTGTTGAGATGAGTCAAGGACTGATAAAAGGAGTTTTCAGCAATGTTCGTCCAAACCCGACAACTGAAAATGTTGACGGCTGTGTCAGGCTTATGAGAGAGCTTAATGCAGATTTTGCCGTGGCACTCGGCGGCGGCTCCCCAATGGATTGCTGCAAGGCTGCCTGTGCCATTGCAAAGGGTAATGATGTTATACGCTCATATCATACAGGAGGTAAAGCAATCAATGCCGATGAAGCAATACCAATGATTGCCGTTACTACAACCTCCGGAACTGCAAGCGAGGTAACTAATATTTCTGTTTTAACAGATGTTGAGCTTAATCTTAAAAACCCGATGAATGACCCTGCAATGTATCCTAAAATTGCGGTGATTGATCCTGAGCTTACAATTTCTGTACCAAAGCAGATTACTGCATCAACGGGACTTGACGTTCTGGCTCACGCTGTTGAAAGCTATTGGGCAACAATTCATCAGCCTGTCTGCACCGCATGCTCAATTTATAGTGCAAGGCTTGTTTTTGAGTGGCTTGAAAAGGCATATAACAATCCAAATGATTTGGCAGCAAGAGAGAAAATGGCAGAGGCTTCTATCGTTGCTGGAGTTGCATTTTCACATCCCCGCACAACAGGCTCACATGCCTGCTCTTTCCCTTTGACTAATATTTATGGTGTTCCTCACGGAGAGGCTTGCGCTTTCACCCTTGATTATTTCATTAAATTCAATGCCGATAATGCTGATACTGACGGACGCATCACAGCACTTGCAAAGGACTGTGGCTTTGACAGCCCTTATGCAATGGCTGACGA
Organism: Eubacterium sp.; assembly: GCA_029054965.1. Taxonomy (GTDB): domain Bacteria; phylum Bacillota; class Clostridia; order Oscillospirales; family Acutalibacteraceae; genus Eubacterium_R. The sequence goes on along the minus strand of JAIDEF010000372.1, from coordinate 2,352 downwards.
AATAGCTGCAATGAAAAAGCGAATGGGAATGAAAACTACACTTTCAGAAATCGGATGTACCACAGATGAACAAATAAGGGAACTGACCGAAAAAAGCATGTCAATGCTGATGACAAGAAATCCAATACCGCTTACTGAAAATGATATTTATACAATGTATCAGAAATTGAAATAGCAAAAAAGTGCACGGCTAAATCGTGCACTTTTTTATTATTGACTATAAAATTGTATAATGATATAATAAATGTGCCAAACAAAGTTAATAATAAATCAAGAGGAACCTATGTTTTTATTTTGATAAAAACACTGGCTTTCATTAAGCATATTCTCTCTTGATTTGTTTAATTTTGTTTGGCGACAGTAGCCCGTGTTTTTTGTGCGTGGCGCTGTCACGCACTTTTTTATTGATTAGAGAGGAAGAGATATTTATGGATCTTGAAACATTCAAATATATTGTATTTGAAGATACTGGTGACTGGTTTTCGGAAGCAGAGCTGAACCAAATGATTGACGAAGAGTTGGCAAAAGATCCATCTGAAATGGACACAGACTTTGTAGACCTTTGTCTTGATGCGCTTGACGGTAAATTTGATAACGATGAAGAGCCGCCCGAGGAATACTTCAATAAAGATTAAGCAATATCACAAGCCTGTCCTTCTTGGTTGTTCTCAACTCATTGACAAATTTAAAGCGTCCCCGTCCACGGACTGAGACTATATCCTCCTGCTTAATACGGCAGGAGGTATTTTTTATTTGCCTGCTGTTAATAAAAACCTTGTCGCTGTTAATCAGATTACAGCTATCCTTTCTTGACAGCTTATATACTGCACTGATAACTGCATCAAGTCTGAGCGAAGGAACAACAAGCTCAATGCTTTTCGGCTCACTGACTGCATCCTGAGGCAATTTCTCAAGCAGTTTAATTTTAACTGTTGTATGCTTAACCCTTGTTAAATTCTGCATAATATAATCCTTTATCTGTTCAAGACAGAACAAATATGCAGTATTTCCATTCACGATTATATCACCAAGCAGCTCACGCTTAATACCCATATTCATTAGTCCGCCCAGAAAATCACGGTGTGTTAAATCATCCGAAAACTTTTCAGACACAGGAGAAATCTGCAGCAATACAATAGGAAAATCTGCTGTATCGGGATTATCGCCAAAGGCAGCAACTATTCTTTCTGCTGTTGGGTAGCCCCCAAATTTCACACAGGGAAGGTAACTGCTTTCAAGAACACTCTGCTCATCCATATTAAGGAAATCACTGAATGTAGTATAATCTCTTTGACAGGCTCTGTTGTAAAGCTCTGTTAATCTTTTTTCAATCATATTTAATCCTCGATTAAAACAAAAAGGCTGTCACATAGACAGCCTTTTATTTGATTTATTAAATTACTTTCTTGTAATTTTTCTTGAGTCCATAAGGTACTTATCATCAGCCGGATAATGGTTTGTATAAGAAATATCAAGTGAAGCACTCTTATCCTTAAGAACTGCAACATTAGCGTGGCTAACGTCAATATGAACTTTCATTTCAAAGTCACCGCTTACAATTTCATTTGTTGATGTATTGATAGTAACAGTACCTGTACCGCCCTTATAGTCAACTACAAAGTTATCATTAATTGAACCGCTTGAGAATGAGAGAACGTCAATTGACTCAACAGTTGAAGAAATGTCACCAAGTGAATTGAAGAAACGACCCTGTGAGTCCTCACCAGGCATTGAAAGAATAGCAGCCTTAGGCTGAATGGTAATGTTGATAGTACCATCATTGTTATCAACTACATTAGCTTCAAGAACATCGTCAGCAGTTAAATGAGATACTGTACAATCCATAGCACCATCTGCTCTTGTATCAAGGTCATGAGCACGATTGCCTGATGGAGATAAGCCAATTACATTACCGCTGAACAAACCGCCTGCGATACCAGGAACAAGACTGTCAAGCATTGAATTTGATTTACCCTCAACAAGAAGATTAGAAATGTTAAGTTTTTCATCACCAACAAGCTTGTAATATGTCTTAGTTTCGCCGTTTTCGTCATATTCAGCAGTTAAGGTTTTTGTGTATGCATAACACTCGTTGTAATAATTAACAACATCCTCAATTGACTGGAAATCCTTGCCGCCGTATGTACCTGCTGCAAAAGCATCAATTACTGCAACGTCACCGGTATTCTCCTCTGTTACTGTGTTCTCAACCTTAACCGGCTTAGAAACCATTACAACAGTTGCAACAATACACACAACAAGAACAATTGATAAAATAATATTAAGTGTTTTAAGTCCTGATTTGCGTTTCATATAAATTCCCCTTTTTACAGTGTATTACTTCTATAGTAT
>JAIDEF010000371.1 GCA_029054965.1 Eubacterium sp. | reverse complement strand
ATATTAAGTGGTATTATATTTGCAAGTATGGATTTGAAAATCCTGCCTAACTATTATATTGCATATTAACTTGTTTTACAAGGTATTTTTTAAGGAGATTTGTTATGGAAAAAAAGTTTAATGTCGGTATTGTCGGCGCAACAGGTATGGTAGGTCAGAGATTTGCTACTCTGCTTGACGGTCACCCATGGTTTAATGTAGTTTGTTTAGCTGCTTCTTCAAGAAGTGCGGGCAAAACATATAAAGAAGCAGTTGGCAAGAAATGGTGTATGGATGTTGAAATTCCGGAAGCAATGAAAGATATTGTCGTTATGGATGCAACAAATGATATTGAAAAAATTACATCAATGGTTGACTTTGTATTCTGTGCAGTGGATATGAAGAAGGATGAAATCAAGGCACTTGAAGAGGAATATGCAAAGCATGAATGCCCTGTTGTTTCAAATAACTCAGCACACAGATTTACACCGGATGTTCCTATGGTAGTGCCTGAGCTTAATGCACACCATATCGAAATCATTAAGGATCAGAGAAAAAGACTTGGTACAAAACGCGGCTTTATTGCAGTTAAATCAAACTGCTCACTACAGTCATATGTTCCTGCACTCTTCCCTGTTAATGACAAATTTGCTGTTAAGGATGTACTTGTTTGTACATATCAGGCAATTTCAGGTGCAGGAAAAACTTTTGAAACATGGCCTGAAATGAATGACAATGTTATTCCTTACATCGGCGGCGAGGAAGAGAAGAGTGAAAAAGAGCCACTTAAGCTTCTCGGCACAATCGAGGACGGTGTAATTAAATCTGCAGATAAGCCTAACTTCACAGCTCAGTGTATTCGTGTTCCTGTTTCAAACGGTCACCTTGGTGCAGTATTTGTAAGATTTGAGGAAGGTCAGAAACCTACAAAGGAAGAAATGATTGAAATCTGGGACAAATTCTCAGGCAGAGCACAGGAGTTAAATCTTCCGTCAGCTCCTAAAAAATTCCTCAATTACTTTGTAGAGGATGACAGACCTCAGATTAAATCTGAAAGAATGCTTGAAAATGGTATGGCTGTTTCAATCGGCAGACTCAGAGAAGATACACAGTATGACTACAAATTTGTTTGCCTTTCACACAACACACTTCGTGGTGCTGCAGGCGGTGCTGTTCTTCTTGCTGAGCTTCTTGCTGCTGAAGGCTATATGGACTGATTAACTATATAAATTTACTTAGGGAGAGAATAATTATGAAAGAACCAATTTTTACAGGTGCAGGCGTAGCAATTATTACACCTATGAACGCTGACGGCAGCGTTAACTATGATGAATTCGGAAAATTTATTGACTGGCAGATTGAAAACGGCACCGATGCAATTGTTGTATGCGGTACAACCGGTGAATCATCAACATTAAAGGTTGTTGAGCACAATGAAGCTATCAGATGGTGTGTTGAATATGTTAACGGCAGAGTTCCTGTTATTGCAGGAACTGGTTCAAATTCAACAGCTTGCGCAATTGAAATCAGCCGTGAAGCTTGCAAGGCAGGTGCTGATGCGTTACTGCTTGTAACACCTTACTACAACAAAACAAGCCAGAGAGGTCTTATTGCTCATTACACAGCAATTCACGATGCTACTGACTTGCCTCTCATTCTTTACAATGTTCCTTCAAGAACCGGTGTTAACATTAATCCGGAAACAGCTAAGGAGCTTTCAAAGCTTCCAAGAATTAATGGTATTAAAGAAGCATCAGGAAATCTTGATCAGGTTAAAGCTATTCACGATTTATGCGGTGATGATCTTAACATCTGGAGCGGTAATGACGATCAGATTTATGACTTAATGGAGCTTGGCGGTAAGGGCGTAATTTCTGTACTTTCAAACATCTGCCCACAGGCTGCACACGACATTCCTGCAAAATACCTTGAAGGTGATAAGGAAGGCAGTAAGGCATTGATGGATAAATATATGAAGCTTGCAAAAGCAATGTTTGTTGACGTTAACCCTATTCCTGTAAAGGAAGCTGTTTCACTTATAGGCTTCAACGCAGGTCCTGTAAGACTTCCTCTTATTGAGATGGATGAGAAAAACAAGGAATACGTTAAAAAC
>JAIDEF010000370.1 GCA_029054965.1 Eubacterium sp. | reverse complement strand
GAATAATATAGGCTATGGATATTAAGGACTACATAAAAACAGACGTGGTAATAGTCGGCAGCGGTGTTGCCGGACTTTTTGCTGCCCTGTGCCTGCCGAGTGATAAAGATATACTGCTTATAACAAAGGAAAAGCTTAAGGAATGTGACTCTTACCTTGCTCAGGGCGGTGTATGCGTGTTAAAGGACATTAATGACTTTAACTGTTATTATGAGGATACCATGAAAGCAGGACATTATGAAAACAACCCTGAATCCGTTAAGGTAATGATTGAATCGTCAACTGATGTAATAGGCACACTTGTTAAGCTTGGTGTTAATTTTGATACTGATAAAGAAGGCGATTTCGACTACACACGTGAGGGAGCACACCGAAGAAACAGAATACTTCATCATAAGGATGAAACGGGCAAGGAAATTACTGCAACCCTTTTAAGCATTGCTAAAAAAAGAAGCAACATCACCCTTGTCACACAAACAACAATGATTGATTTTATTGAAGAGAACAATATATGTCAGGGTATCGTTTGTGAGGATGAGTTCGGTGAAATGGGTGCAATACTTGCACGTGATATAATTCTTGCTACAGGCGGAATAGGCGGCTTGTTTTTAAATTCAACAAATTTCCCCCATATAACAGGAGACAGCTTTGCACTTGCGTTAAAGCATGGTGTTGAGCTGCAGGATATGAACTATATACAGATTCATCCCACAACTCTTTACAGCAAGAAAAAGGGCAGGCGCTTTTTAATTAGTGAAAGTGTGCGCGGCGAGGGTGCGATATTGCTCAACGAAAACGGAGAGCGCTTTACAGATGAGCTGCAGCCACGTGATATTGTGACGAATGCAATCGTGGATGAAATGGCAAAATTCGGCACTGATCATGTATATATCACCCTTCCGAATATGAGCAGTGACGAGGCTAAGGAAAGATTCCCTAATATTTTTGATGCTTGTATGGACGAGGGTTATGATATAACAAAGGACAAGGTTCCCGTTACACCTGCACAGCATTATATGATGGGCGGCGTAAAGGCCGATATCAACGGCAAAACCACTATGGAGCATCTTTATGCCGTGGGTGAAACTGCCTGCAATGGTGTTCACGGCAAAAACAGACTTGCGTCAAATTCGCTTTTAGAGAGTCTTGTTTTCGCCAAAAGAGCGGCAGAGCTGATTGCCGAAGATAACAGCGAAAAAGAACTTAAAATTCCTGAGCTTGATTTAAAGGCATATCCCCCGAGAGATATCCGTGAAAAGGAATTTAAGGCACTTATTATGAATGAGATAAAAGGAAAGGACGAGAAATTTTATGATAAATGGTGTAACAATGAAAATTAATGTTGACCAGTATCTCTGGAACACATTGAGAGAGGATATAACATCTGAGGACGTTTCAACAAATGCAGTTATGCCTGAGGACAAGCAAGGCAAGGCAGAGCTTATCTGCAAGCAGGATGGTATAATCTGCGGTCTTGATATTTTCAAAAGAACCTTTGAATTGCTTGACGAAACAAGCCGTTTTGAAGCATACTTCAAAGATGGTGACAGTGTAAAAAACGGAGATTTGCTTGGCATTATCTACGGCGACATCAAGGCAATCCTCAGCGGTGAAAGAACAGGACTTAACTATCTGCAGAGAATGAGCGGAATTGCAACAATCACTAAGGAGTATATGGCTGAGCTTGAGGGAACAGGCACTACACTGCTTGACACAAGAAAAACCACGCCGAATATGCGACCCTTTGAAAAATATGCAGTAACAGTCGGCGGTGCAACAAACCACAGATACAATCTTTCAGACGGTGTTCTGCTTAAGGACAACCACATTGGTGCTGCGGGCTCAATCACAAAAGCGATTCAAATGGCAAAGGCTTATGCACCATTTGTTCGCAAAATTGAGATTGAAACCGAAACACTTGAGCAGGTTGAGGAAGCAGTCAACGCAGGCGCCGACATCATTATGCTTGATAATATGGATAATGAAACCATGCGCAAGGCTGTTGAAATCATCGACGGTCGTGCCGAAACAGAGTGCTCAGGCAATGTTACAAAGGAAAGGCTTAAATCAATTGCTGAGGTTGGAGTTGATTTTGTTTCCTGCGGTGCACTGACACACTCAGCACCCATTATGGACATCAGCCTAAAAAACCTTACACCTATAGAATAATGCTATAACAACAAAAACCACGAACAAAGCTAAGGTGCGATAACGTAGTATTGCTTAAAACAGTCATCTTTTCAGTTATAATTGTGTTAAAAAATCACATAAGGCGACAGCCTTATGTGATTTTTTGCCTTATTCTAACTAAAAATATAACTATTTTAAGTGCTTTGCAGTTTCGTAGCAAAAGAAATCTGTCTGCAAATATAGCTTAAAAACGCAACAAGACTTGCGTCTTGCGAGGCTTTTAGGCTGTATTTCGGGAGATTTCTGCAGAAACCAATACTTCGTTACCGCACCTCAGCTAATCGTTCGTGGTTTTCTTTTATATTCTCACTGAAATATTTTTTGTGTCAAGATACTTTTTAAGCTCAGGTATCGGCAATTCGTTAAAATGGAAAAGACTTGCCGCAAGAACTGCATCTGCCTTACCATCTGTGAAAGCATCATAAAAATGCTCTGCCTTCCCTGCTCCACCGGAGGCAATAACAGGGATTCCGACTTTTTCGCTGACAGCACGGGTTAGTTCAATATCATATCCTGTTTTCTGTCCGTCACAGTCCATTGAGGTAAGAAGAATTTCGCCTGCTCCCCTTCGTTCTGCTTCAACAGCCCATTCAACAGCATCAATACCTGTGGGTATTCTTCCGCCGTTAAGATAAACCTCCCAGCTATCTCCATTTCGTTTGGCATCAATAGCACAAACTACACACTGAGAGCCAAATTTATATGCTGCGTCATTAATCAATTCAGGATTTCTCACTGCTGCCGAATTAACAGAAATTTTATCTGCACCTGCTCGAAGCAATTCTTTAAAATCATCAACAGTTTTAATACCACCGCCAACTGTAAATGGAATAAAAACAGTTTCAGCAACACGCTTAACAATATCAATCATTGTGCTTCTGCCCTCATGAGTAGCAGTAATATCGAGGAGCACAAGCTCGTCAGCACCCTGCTTATCGTAAGCAGCGGCACACTCAACAGGGTCACCTGCATCCCTCAATTCAACAAAGGACACACCCTTAACAACTCGTCCGTTTTTAACATCAAGACAGGGAATAATTCTTTTAGCGTACATCTTTTCCCTCCATAGCAATAAAGTTTTTCAGCAGCTTCAAGCCTGCACTGCTGCTCTTTTCAGGGTGAAACTGTACAGCACATAAATTACCCTTCTGCACTGCACATTCTATCGGAACACCATATTCGGTAATTCCTGAAACAACATCCTCATCTGCATCCTTCAAATAATAAGAATGAACAAAATAAAAATAACTGTTATCATCAATACCGCTGAAAATGCCGTTCTTCTGCTTAATGCTGACCGAATTCCATCCAATATGCGGAACCTTAAGCCCATTATCACGAGGGATTGTAACAATTCTTCCATGTAAAAGACCAAGCCCATCAACCTCAGGGCATTCATCACTGCTTTCAAACAAAAGCTGTAAGCCCAGACATATGCCTAAAAAAGGCTTTCCGCTCAAAGCAGCCTCTTTAACAACATCAACCAGACCACGCTCTGCCATTGAAATCATCGCATCACCGAATGAGCCAACACCCGGCAGAATAACGTGGGAAGCAGACAAAATCTTATCTCTGTCCTGCGTTATTTCACTTTCAGCACCAAGATAATCGAGTGCTTTTTTAACACTTGAAAGGTTGCCTGCACCATAATCTATAATTGCAATCATAATATTTTAATCTCCGAAATACATTAATATTGGTATTTTATCACAAAGTTATAACACTTTCAATCAATATTGACAAAAGGTGTAAAAAAGTATAGAATATACAAGAGATGGAGTGGTACCGAAGAGGTCATAACGGCACAGACTCGAAATCTGTTGTGTGATTCAGTCACCCGTGGGTTCAAATCCCACCCACTCCGCCAAAGCAGAAAGACACCCATTAGGGTGTCTTTTTGTTTTGAACCTGTGGGATTTGAACTTTAAAAATGCACTCTCGATTAATATTTATAGGTGAAAACTTTAAGTTTGCTATTATCAGGAGCACTATCATTTATATTGAAG
>JAIDEF010000037.1 GCA_029054965.1 Eubacterium sp. | reverse complement strand
CTATAAGATAATTTCTGTAATCCTTTGCGATATCGTTGTAATCGCATTTATCGTGAAAAACAAAGCGGATTTTACGCTCATAGGAGAGTTTACCGAGAGATGACATCCAATGAACGGAATTCACAAAGGCAAAATGCCTGCCTGCTGATGAAAACATGCAAGCATCATAAGGCGTTTCAGCAATAGCACAAAAGCCGTGACCGTCGCATACTCTGCCCCAGAACGGCATATAACAGTCGCCTGTGTTGATTTTTCTTAAATAATGCTCAAATCCAATGGTTGAAAGAATGTTTTTCTTATATCCGTCAGGCAATAAAAATCCCTGACGCATTGCATCAATATGATACGATTCCTTTCCCTTTTTTTTTGAATTGAAAGGTGCGGGGAAATAAACTGCCTGAATATCATAACCTGTTTCATTTTCTGCCTTCAATGAAAATTCAACTGTATCTGTACCTGTAATTTTTGCCGTCAGAATTAAAGTAAAATCAAGCTTTTTACCAAAAGCAACATAACCACTCAGGCGTGTTACAATTTTAGTGTCATCATATTCAAAGGATTTTTTCAAGGCAGAATACAGACTACGGTAGGTGCTGATATATTTATCGCCAACCTTTTTGCGCAGAATGATATATGGTCTTCTGCCGTCACTGACCCACAAAAATCCATTATGTAAAATCTCATAATCGCCTGTAAATTCGTTTATTCTAAGTTTAATATTACTTTTTTTCATAAAAGCACCTCACTAATCCAGCATATTTTTAATAGGAGTTATTTCTTTTGAATCATTAAATCCATAAAATTCTTTTGCATTTTTATAAAGAAATTTTTCTTTGTTAATGTCAGAAATTTCATTAGATTTAAGTATAAAATCAAAGCTCATTTTATATGTAATTTCAACCATTGTGCGTGGGTAGTCACTGCCCCACATCAGCTTATCAAAGCCACATATTGCAGCAGCTTCGTTAATCGCTTTAACTGCTGACGGATAGGGATAAAACTCGCTGTTAAAAAGCCAGGTTATTCCGCCGCTTTCGATATAAACATTCTTGTTTTGTGCAAGCTTAATCTGTTTTTTCCAGCCCTGTCTGGTAACCATACCGAAATGGCCGACTGCAATTCGCAAATTGGGATACTGCTGTATCATTTCAAGCAGTGATTCGGTCTGTAAATCACCGTCTGCCATATCTATTGAAATAAACATATTATTTTTATCTGCTGCTTCAAACACTTTATAATGCTTTGTCAAATCCTGTGTGGGCAGTCTACCTGCACAGATTTTTATGCCGTCAAAGCCTGTAGTTTCAAAGGGTTTATTTTCTTCATATAAGGAACAGATTTTCAGCCTGTTTGGATATTGTGATTTTGCGGTAAGCAGGTAGCTATCCTGATTGCCGTCGATTTCTTCCTGCGTAATTACTGCACCATTAACCCCTGCATAGTCCATATTAGATATCAGCATATCGGCAGTATTTTCGCAGTTTATCATATAAGGCGGCATCATTTGTCTGATTTCACCGCCAAAATTGCTTTTGCCGTTTTCAAGAGCATAAACAGGCTTTCCGTCAACTCTGCCGTTTTGCTTTTTCCAAAGATGTGCGTGTGCATCAATAATCATAAGGTAACTCCGTCTTTAAAAATGGCTATTTCACGGTAGCCGTTTCTTTCGTTTTTCGTTTCTTTGCCGTTTGCAGTATCAACGATTAAATTAAATAAGCTATCGTCTTTGCCTGACTGTGCATTAAAGTCTATCCAGCTTTTTTTCTTTTCTGCAAGGCTTGTATTCGTGGCAATTTTAATTGTCGGAACAGGTGCACCGAGCGGTGTTCCTCTGCCTGTTGTAAACAAAATTATATGACAGCCTGCGGCAGTTAAATTTGTTACTGCAACCATATCATTGCCCGGACCATTGAGAAGATTAAGCCCTGATACTTTAGTTATATCACCATAATCAAGCACTGCCGTAACAGGTGCTTTGCCGCCTTTTTGAACACAACCCAGTGACTTTTCTTCAAGGGTTGTTATGCCGCCCTCTTTATTGCCCGGTGATGGATTTTCGCTTACAGGCTGATTGTGAGAAATAAAATATTTTTTATAATTGTTTATGAGTTTTACCGTATTGTCAAAAACAGTTTTATCAACACAGCGGTTCATAAGTATCTGCTCTGCGCCAAACATTTCAGGCACTTCGGTTAATACACAAGTACCGCCCATTGCAGTGATTTTATCGGTAATTCTGCCCACAAGCGGATTAGCTGTTATACCTGACAAACCGTCACTGCCGCCGCATTTCAGTCCGATTTTCAGCTTTGATACAGGCACATCTATTCTTGTATCTTTTTCAGTTTGTTTTTGCAGTTCGGATATAATTTGTAAGCCCTCGGTGATTTCATCCTCGCAGTCCTGACAATTCAGAAATTTTACTCTTTCCTTATCATAATCATCAAGTATCTTTTTAAGCTCTGGTATGTTATTATTCTCACAGCCCAAGCCAAGAACAAGCACACCGCCTGCATTTGGGTGCTTAATAAGCTTGCATAGGATTTTTTGCGTAACAAGCAAATCATCACCAAGCTGACTGCATCCGTAAGGCTGTGTAAAGGCAAATGCTCCTGTTTTTTGTGCAAGGCGGTTGGCAATGCCATTCACACAGCCCACTGTCGGAATAATCCATATATCATTCCTGATTCCGATATCTCCGTTTTTACGAATATAAGCAGAAATGGTTAGAGCCTTTTCTGCTTCTTCTTTGATTGTTTCAGGCGTATATGTATATTCCTGCTCACCTGAAAGAGCTGTTCTTAAATTATGCGTATGTATATGCTCATCTGCTTTAATATTCTTTTTTGCGATACCGATAGGAAAGCCATACTTAATTATCTTTTCGCCTTTGGCAATATCACGAACGGCATACTTATGCCCATTATCAAGATTCACTTTAACATTATCATCGGGATGAATTACAACAAAGCCCATTTGACTGCCTCTCTTATTCCGTCACTATGTATTTTATCAATACTGTTTTCTGCTAATTCAAGCATATCCGATAAATCACAATTCCATAATTCT
>JAIDEF010000369.1 GCA_029054965.1 Eubacterium sp. | reverse complement strand
TCGCCATACACTGGCTGAAGCTGTTTGAAATTCCACTGCATTGCATCAAGAACCGCCTGCAAATACAGCTCGGGATCTGATTTTAAAGCGTTTTCCTTATCAATTAATGCCTGTGATTTGATAACAGGGCCTATTATGTAAAAAGCTTCTGAATTTTCATCACCTGATGCGGTTATCTTTAAATACTTATCTGCATACTGGGAAGAATCCGGAATTGAAAAGATGTTTACAGTTTCCCCGGGAACATCAGTAAAATCCTTGCCATTATCTGATACAGACCACTGATATTTAACATTAGTTGAGCTTTCGCCGTTTTCACCAATTGCATCAGCTAAAAGAGTTTCACCTGTAATTGCACTGCCTGAAACATTAATACTTGATACAGGATTAGTGATAACTGCAGAAGCAGTCTGCCAATTCAAAACCGGATATCCGTTGTTTATTTTATTTGTATCCTCGCAGAACAATTTGTTATCACCTGCATTTAAATCATTCAGCAGCTTTTCTTTGTCTGTAATCTTTTCATATCCTGTTGCACTCCCTCCCGGTGAAATGCTTTCATCATTTAAGTAGTAACAGTTTGTTATGGCAGCATTGCTGAATCCGAATATACCGCTTGAGCTTTTGCCGATATTATAGCAGTAGCTGATAGTACCGGTGGTTTGCTGCCCTGCAATACCTGCACTGCGTGTTGTTCCGTTTATAGTGCCGGTATTGTAGCAATTGCTGAGAATTGCTTTCGCTGTGCTGTAGCCAAGTATGCCTCCGGCGTATTTACCGTTAATTTCACCTGTATTGCAGCAGCCTGTAACGGTTGATGCTGCTTTGCTGTTTGTGACAATATTAGCCACAATACCGCCAACATAATTTCCTTTTGCTGTAACGCAGCCGTCAAATGAACAGTTTTCAACTGTTCCACCCTGCAATTTTCCTATAATACCGCCTGCAGTGTTTCCTGTAGTTGTAATATCACCTATTACTTTAAGATTTTTTACTGTTCCGCCATAAACACAGTAAAACAATCCGTAAAATGCACTGCTTGTGTTGATGTACAGGCCGGATATAGTATGACCCTGACCATCAAAGATTCCGCTATATGCTTCTGTTACATATCCGCTTGAAGGCATACCTATTGGCGACCAATGTTTGTTTCCTAAATCAATATCATTTATAAGAACTGCATTGATGTTTGAGTTTGTTTTTGTTTTTTCTGCAAACCATGCAAGCTCTGCACCGCAGCTTATTTGGTATATTCCGTCTGCCGAAATTGGCTCTGATGTTGTTGCACCGTCCCAGGCATCTCCGGCAAGTGCAGGGATTACCTGAAGTATTGATGATACCAGTATTACTGCAAGCAGTAATGATAATAGTCTTTTTTTCATTCTTTTATTCCTCCTTAGAATGCTCTTTCCTGTACCTGATCTGATTTGCTTTTGCCCGTCTGCGTTTTTCGCGCTTTTGCTCAATTCGCTCGAGGTTAGGCTCTTTAATCTCAGCAGCCTCAAGAGCTCTTGGCCATGGTCCAAAATATGATTTGATTGTATTTACGGTTTCATTATCAAAATCAGACTTTTTAGGAAATCGTTCAAGCTCACTCGCTTTTTGCTGTATAAGAAGGATACATTGCTCTTTCGTGACTTTACTGTTCATTATTCTCCAATCTGCTGCAAATAAAAAAGCACATTTTTACTAAATGTAAAAATGTGCAACATAATTTTTGCAAGCCAAAAAATCCAAAAGAATGCAACTGTTCTTCGGTACTTACATAAAACGGTTGCACTCTTCACTACCCAAAAGTGTATACAGGTTAACCCTGTTTTTCAGCAGGAATTCCGACTTATTAAAATAAAAGATTTTAAATTACGGTAATGGCGGTTGCGACGGATTTTCACCGAACTTCCCCTCAAATGCTGCAAAGAGCAATACTGAAAAACAGCAGTATTAAATTTTCTGTTATTTTATCACTATATAATTCACTTGTCAAGAAAAACAATATGAGTGATTTTGTGTTTCATATTAGTTTTTATTTGAATTTTCTGAGTCTTAATGCATTGCAGACTACTGTTACTGAGCTTAAGCTCATACAGGCTGCGGCAATCATAGGATTAAGAGTCCAGCCGAATATACCATAGAATACGCCTGCTGCTAATGGGATTCCAAGACAGTTGTAAAAAAATGCCCAGAAAAGATTTTCTCTTATGTTTTTTAGTGTTTTCTTTGACAGTCTTATTGCTTTTGATACGTCTGTCAGCTTGTCGCTTACAAGGACAACGTCAGCAGATTCAATAGCTATGTCTGAGCCTGCACCTATAGCAATACCTACATCTGCACGAGTGAGGGCGGGGGAATCATTGATTCCGTCACCTATCATCGCAACAGTTTTACCTTTGTCAATCAGCTCCTTAATTTTCTTTTCCTTGTCATCGGGCATAGCAGATGCAATAAAGTTTTTAATTCCGACCTGCTGCGTTATTGCGTAAGCCGTTATTTCGTTATCTCCCGTAATCATAATTGTATCAAGCTTAATGCTTTCGATGGCGTCCTTTGCATCATCTTTGATTTTATCAGCAACGGCTACTGTACAGAGATACTCATCATTACAAGTGAACATTATAGCTGTTTTACCGCTGTAAGAGTATTCATTGTCAGTAAACCCTGTAAGCTTGCTGTTTCCGGCTTTATAGGTTTTTCCGTTTATGGTTGCAACAATTCCTTTGCCGATAATGTATTCACTGCTTTCAACAGGGAGAAGCTTTGCATTTTTGTCCTTGCAGTAATTACATATTGCGGATGAGAGCGGATGGTCAGATATATTTTCAATACTGTAAATAATATCCAGGTCGGCATTTTCAGTAACATCTGTTACAAACATTTCACCCTGAGTAATGGTTCCGGTTTTGTCAAAAACAATAGTGCTGCACTTGCCGAGGTTTTCAAGCGCTGTGGCATCCTTGAATAGAATTCCGTTTTCTGCACCTTTGCCTGTTCCTATCATAATTGCACAGGGTGTAGCAAGTCCCAGTGCACACGGGCAGCTTATCACAAGCACAGACACACCGATAGAGAAAGCAAATTCAAAGCCTTTTCCTATGATAAGCCAAACGGAAAATGCGATAATAGCTATAACAATAACCACAGGTACGAAGATAGAGGCTATTTTGTCAGCAAGTCTTTGTGCAGGAGCTTTTGATGATGATGCTTCTTCAACCAACGCAATAATTCTTGAAAGTGTTGATTCATCACCGACTGCTGTTGCTTTAAAAATAAATGTACCATTTTTATTTACTGTTCCGCTTATAACCTTATCGTTTACTGTTAAATCAACAGGAACACTTTCACCAGTTACGGCACTCTGGTCAATCGAGCCGCTTCCCTTAACAATAATTCCGTCAACAGCAATCCTCATACCGGGTTTAACAACTACAAGATCGTTTTTACTTATCATTGATGATTCAATTTCTGTTTCAATGTTATCCTTTAATATGATTGCTTTTTCAGGCACAAGGTCAATCAGTGAATTGATAGCATCCTTCGTTTTTCCCTTGCTGATAGTTTCAAGATATTTTCCTACTGTTATGAGTGCAAGTATCATACCTGCTGACTCAAAATAAAGATGACCCTCATCAAATAATATAAGTGAAATCATACTGTAGATAAAAGAAGCACCTGAACCGATTGCAACAAGACTGTCCATATTAGGGCTTAACTTAAACAGTGATGCAAAGCCGTTAGTGAAAAATTTGTAATTTACAATCATTATAGGTATAAGGAAAATCAATTGACCGATTGCGTTTGGAATATGCTCTCCCAAAATCCACGGCAGACTGTAGCCAAGCATATGAGCCATTGAAAGATACATAAGAAATATCAGGAAAATTACAGAAAGAATTACTCTTGTCTTCATAGTTTTTATTTCCTCTGCATTGTCTGATTTTTTAAGCTTAAATATTTTACAGCCATATCCTGCTTTTTTTACGGCATTTATAATATCCTTTGTATCGCAGTCATAGTCAGCCGTCATTGTGCCCGCAAGCAGGTTGACATTGACTTCATTCGACAGCGGAGCAACTGCTTTTTCAACTCTTGCTGAGCAGGCAGCACAACTCATTCCCGTGACAATAAATTTTTGATTCATTATATATTCATACCTCACAAACATTATATTCCTACTAAAAGGATAGGAATATAAT
>JAIDEF010000368.1 GCA_029054965.1 Eubacterium sp. | reverse complement strand
AGATGTCAGTTCATTGCTTAAACTAAATATTCTACCATAGCAGTCTGTTTTTGTGTTGTCTGCACAATCTGGGGCTGTTCAAATCATTAACATCTGTTTTTAACTTTATATCTATTTTGTATTAATTGGCTTTTGGTGAATGATATTATCTATTTCTGTTTCAGCAACCTGAATAAGGCTTTCCTTATCATGAATAACTGTTTTTTCATAGCATATACTTATTGCCTGTGTAAGACCAAGCAAAATAAATATCAAAATAATCTGTTTCGGCGAATTGAAAATATAGTCGGTTAAGCCGAAGAGCAGATAAAGCAGTGTTGCCGTGAATACACAAAATACAAGTGTGAACTTTTTGCCGTTATTAGTGTTGATTTCCAGCAGCTTGCCAAAGGTACATACAAATACAACAGCTAAAACAATAACACCTATTATACCAAGCTCCATCCACGTTTCAATAATGAAATTGTGTGCATGCGGTTTGTTTAAATCATAGTTGTTATAGAGTATCTGACCTGTCTGCTCAACACCGAAGCCCGTACCATATATAAATGTTTTTATATGAGTAGTAATATAATCATACAGACTCTGCCATATCTGAAAATGTGCCTCACTTGATTTCCTTGCTTCATATCCGCCTGTGGCAACATCACTTACAATCGGAACATTACGGAAAATTAAACCGTATCTTGTCAGAATTGACGGCAGTATAATGCAGATTGTCGGAATGAATATTTCAAGCAGCGGTTTCCAGTGTCTTTTCGCTAAAATAACAAACATAAATATCCAGCCTGCAATTGCGATAAAGCAACCGGCACGAGTCATTGTTGAGCTCATACCTGCACTGATAAGAACATTAAGTGCAAAGTAAGCAAGCTTGTGTATTCTGTCTTTTGAATTTAAAAACAGATAAATTGATATGGGGTAGCATATTACCATATATGTTGCCAGAAGATTGGGATTTGAAAAGAACCCGCTGGCTCTTGATACCCATGCATTAGTGCTGATTTCAAAAGGCAGCCAGGTATATATTGCCTCGTCAAGATTTCTGTAAAAGGGGGTGACAAGTACCCAATTCTGACTTATCATATCGTGATTATAAAGAGTGTATGTAAGAATCTGAACAGCACCAACAAAGCCGTTGATTCCTCCCGCAAGCACCATCATCGACAGAATTCTGTCGATTTTTCTTCTTGTTCTTGCAAGATTATAAATCATAACCTCAACTAAGAACATTCCCCACCATAGTGCTGCAGTGGATAAGGTTGAAAACCTTGTTTCACTCCAGATTGTGCTGACAAGTGCCAGCGCCATAAATGCCATTATCAGTTTTCCCAATGTGCCGACCTTAGCCTTTTTGCCTTCACGTGACCATTGTATCTTAAAAACAATAAAGCCTGCAAACAGCAGAAAAGGGCTTATATATTCAGGTAATATGGGAAAGAAAAAGATAATAGACAAAAGCCAGTACCAGCCGGGATTTTTTTTATATCCGGCTTTAAGGCTTGATATTTTCTCGCTCATTTCTAACCTCATAAAGCTGTTTTGAATTTACAGAAAGATAAATTCTCTCAATATAATACTATATCAGCTTGCATTTTTCAAGTCTTAACAAAATTTGTAAGGATTTTCACATTGTATTAATATTTTTTTTACATTCAAAATTGTTGAAATAATGCTTTTATTATTGTATAATATTTTGGTATCTAAATAATTAGGAGTGTTGTTATGGACGAAAAAGATATGGAGCTTGATAAGCTCGATGATACCCTGCAGGATAATATACCTGAGGAAAAGCTTGACGAAAACGGACTTGAGAACAGAGATGGTGTTAATTATGAAACAAGTGATAACTGGCAGTTTGAGGCCGAGGCACCAACACTGAGCAATGATTTGTTTGATGGTGAGGTTGATTTGCCTGCACAAAAGCCTTCATCAGGTCCGATTGAGTACCAATCACCTGCAGTACAGGCAAAGGTGAAGGATAGCAGAAAAAAGGAACTTCTTCACTTTATTCCTACTGCGTTGCTGATTTTAGCTATTGCCGTAATGCTTGTTGTTCTCGGTGTAAGATATTACACTGTTCCTAATGGCAAAGAGGGCAAAATGATGAATCCTGCATCTGTAGTTGCTACTGTCGACGGAACAAAAGTAAGCATAGGTATGTTTAACTATTACTACTCAAGTATGGTTAGCTATCACGAAAGCTATGCAAGTTATGGTTATTTTGACCTTGACACAACAAAGGATTATGCTTCTCAGTACACTACCGATGCTGATGGCAATAAAATTACCTGGAAAGATTATTTTGAGCAGGAAACACTCAAAGAAATTGAACAGTTAACTGCTTATTATACTGCTGCTGTCAAAGCCGGTGTTCAGCTTACAGATGCACAGAAGGAAACCATTGACAGTCAGATTGAAAGTCTTAAAACCTCTGCATCAAGCCAGAATGTGTCATTGGATGAGTATATCAGTAAGAATTTTGGCGAATACTGCAGTGAGGATACACTTCGTCTGATGCTCGAGCAGTATTATATTACCGCTAACTATAAGGGCAAGCTTGCTACCGAAACTCAGATTTCACAGGATGAAATTGATGCGCATTTTGCTGAGAACAAATCAAAGTATAACACAATCAATTTCAGTTATCTTATGCTTGAGTATGACAGCACCGATGACCAGACTAAGGAAAAATCACAGAAGGCAGTTGATGATTATCTTAATAAAATCACTGACAGGGATTCTATTATCGATTTAGTGCCTGAGGTTTATAAGGATTTAATTGATCAGGAAGCAGCCAATGCTATGGCATCTGACGAGGATATGACCCAGGAGGAGGCTGAAAAAACAGCTATTGCCTCATATGAGCAGAGAATTGATGCAACTGTCACAGGCAGTGATACTCCTTTCAGTGATGAAATTAATGAGTGGCTTTTCAGTGATGATACGCCTGTCGGCTCTAAAAATTCTTATATTGATGAATCAACAGGCAATGCATATTTGATTCTGAAGACTGAAAAAGCAAAGCTTCTTGACGATGAAACCTACAGTGTAAGACATATTCTTATTCAGCCTGAAGAAGAGGGTACTGAAACTGATGAAAGTGGTAACGCCAAGTATTCCGAGGAGCAGATGGAATCAGCAAAGTCAAAGGCTGAAGAGATACTTAAAGAGTTTAACAGCGGTGATAAGACTGAGTATAGCTTTGCTCTGCTTGCTGAGCAGAACAGTACAGATACAGGATCAACCTCAGCAGGCTCAAATGGTGCTTTCGGCGGTCTTTATGAGGGTGTCAGCTTAGGTCAGATGGTTCCGTCATTTGAGGAATGGTCTGTTGACAGTCAGCGTAAATATGGAGATACTGATATCGTTGAATCGGATTTTGGCTATCATATCATGTTCTTTGTAAATAACTGTCCGGCTTATGAGGCTCAGATTATTTTAGAGCTTAAAAATGACAAAATTAATGATATAGCAGAAAAAGCTGATATCAAGCATCACGATAAAATAATTGAAAAAGCTATTAATAACTTTTACTCATCAAGAAGTGCAGCAGCATCTGCAGAAAACCAGACAGCACAGTGATTTTTTTCGACATATTAGTATGTTAAAAAATTAATACTTGTATTATTCTGCATAATGGTGTAAAATACTGTTTGTATGATTTACAATTTTATTAAAAGGATGAATTGAAATGGCAAAAAAACCTATTGAAGATGATATTCTTACAGGAGGCTCACTTGGCTCAGGTAAAGAAAAATCATCAAAAAAAGAAAATAAAAAGAATGCAGGAGGAATTAAAATAGCAAAAAGAACTGCAACAATCATTAAGTCAGCAGTTTGTATTGTTATTGTTATAGCACTTCTTGCTGCATATGTTGCAACAGGTACTGTAAGAAAAGGCTTTATCGCTTCATTGAGCCTTCCTGCTCAGACACTTACAGGTGTTACTGTATCAAATGGTGACCAGAAGGCAAAGATTAAGGTTAGTACATATAATTTCTATTATGCATCAACCTATAACAGCCTTAAGAGTCAGAAGGAGCAGTATGAGCAGTACGGTCTTGATATGTCACAGCTTGGTCTTGATGTTGATTTCAGTGAAAAGCTTTCCAAGCAGACCTATACAGACAAGGAAACTAATAAGGAAATGACTTGGGCAGAGCATCTTGATGAAATGGTGCTTGATGCAATTGAGTCAACCTATACCTATTATTTGGTTGCTGTTGAGGCAAACGGCGGTGAAGAGCCTGAAATTACACAGGATCAGAAGGATCAGCTTGAGGAAACAGTTAAATCATATGAGGAAACTGCTAACAAGTACGGCTATACACTCAGTGGTTACCTTGTAAGGGCAATGGGCAAGGGTGTTACCGAGAAGGTATTCAGAACCGAGAGTATTCGTCAGTATATTGCTTCAAATTATAAGACTGAGCTTACAACTGATGTTGAAAGCAAGGAATACACTGCAGATGATGTTAATAAGTACAAGGATGAGCATACTGCTGATTTACTTGCTGTTGACATCAAGCTTTTTGAGGCTGACAGTGAGGATAATGCAAAGGCATTCAAGGACGAGCTTAAGGCTGACGGTTCAAACTTTGCAGAGCTTGCTGCAAAGTACTCAACTGATGATTTCAATAAAAAGGCTTATACTGAGGATGGCTTTACAACCGAACTTGGTGTAACAAAAGCAATTCTTCAGAGTAAGCAGGTTGCTATTGCAACTGCTGATCCTCACGAGCATGAGGAAGGCGAGGAGCACAGCGATGATGAAGAACAGACATATTCAGGTCTTGACTGGCTCTTCAGTGCTGACAGAAAGGCCGGAGATATTTACCAGCACAGCACATCTATTGTTTATGTAATTACTCCTGCAGCAATTACAAATACTGAAACTGTTAATGTTCGTCATATCCTTATTGCCCCC
>JAIDEF010000367.1 GCA_029054965.1 Eubacterium sp. | reverse complement strand
TATAACACACCTGACAGGAATTAAATATGCAAAAAAACAACGCACCATAAGGTGCTTTGTTTTTTTTTGCTAATACTGCATTATTAATTTATTATGCCACTTTTCTTCGTTGAAATTTTATTTTGAATTATTTTTCCCATCACAATATAATTTGGAGATTTCATAAATTTTCTGCTTTGTTTTCTTCATATCGTCAATCATCTCTTTTTTTCCTTTATCAGTAAGCCATTTTGCTGTGCGTCCCCAGATGTTTGTTCTTTTCATAGTATAAAATTCATAGCTGTTTTCTTCACAGCCTTTTATTGAAGAGAACAGCTTTTCAATTTCCTCAGAAATTTCTGGTGAAGCTTCACGCATCATATATAGCTTATTTACATCACGAACACCCTCATCAAGCTTTGCCAAACGCAAAGTAATTTTGCTTTCAGGCTCTTCAGCATTCCTTAATGACGGATAGACAAGAAAACAATCACCTGCCGGAAATGACCAGTGAGTAGACTCCTCTAAAGGCTCTGCAACCCATGCATCATATGCCCACCGCAAAAATCCTGTTGCATTTAACGAGCCAGCAAACATAATTGACCAATAGCTTTCAACAGGGATTGACTTTGTAAAGCTGTTTGGAACATGCTCTGTTGCTGTATACATCGTTGTTTCCTGTTTATTATCTCTTCTCAAGTTCACCTGATTCTTGAAATCAGACAAATTATCCCTGATTTGCTGAAGCCCTACAGAGGCATAATCAAGCCTGTTAAATATAGATGCATTGTGCTTAAAATCATTAAAAGATGCCGATATTTTAAGCGACTGTCCATTCTTATTTTTAACATTTGAAATCAAATCAAGTGCTGTTTCCATATTACGGCGCTCGTCAAAGCCTATATATGTACTATCAAACCATCCCATTTCATCAAGGTGCATAATAAACGCTTTAAGAAACGGAAGCCAGACCTTATTATATTTTTCTTTGACAGCAGGATTAACTGTCATTTTCATTTCTTTTTTCTTTGCTTCGTCATAATACCGTATAACATTTTTCCACGGCATCATACTGTAGCAAATAATTTTGTCAGCAATCCCTATACTTTTATTTAACTGTACCCACCTATCAAAATGAGTATAGTCAAATGTCCAATTTCCATCAGCAGTTTTTATCCACTTAATCATTGAGGGATAATGAACATCTTTGTTATAACCATATGTCTGTCCGCCCCACGCCTCTTCAACAATACTTGCGGTAACTGCGTGACCACCAAGATTTTTATAAATCGACATATGCTGTTTCAAAATTTTCAAATGCTTATCTGAAAAAGGTTCAACGTCATAATAATAAGCAACATTATACGGATGACTCCAGTATTCTACATCAAACAAATAATTGTCTGAATCAGGCATTGTTACATCCAGAATCTCAAGAGTATAATCAAGCTCAGCCGTTTTCTTTGTATTTTCTACGGAAATTGTAATTGTGCCGCGATAAATCCCTGCTGATACATCTTTAGGTATACTGATTTCTGCCCACACCAACTGAAATTTATCTTTACATACTGACACAGGCTCATCAGAATAAATAACCTCAGGATAGTATTCTCTTTCACCTCGTGGCATTATATTTCCCGGATTGTTTGCATACCAGCCTGCATGACCGGTATATGCTTTAACATCTTTAATATATGAAAGCTTAACGAGTGAGGATGGAAGAATTCCTGATTTACCGCTTAAATCTGATGCTTTAACAGAAACATTACTGATTTCTTTATCAGCACAGAGAATTGCAAATTCAGCTACTGCCTTCTCGTTTTTCCATGCCCATAAATTGATGCTTTTTTTCTTCTCTGCACTTAATATTCTATCATAATCCTTTTGTTGATATTGGTCTGAGCTGTTAACATACACTGCATCAAAACCCTCAAAATTATATATTCTCTGAACAGCAGGCTTATCCGATTTAATATTGTTATTAAAAAAATTCAGTTTCATAATCCACCCTTATTGTTTTATCTTATTTGTATGATTAATGCTTAGTATAAAATCCAAATCAGCAGTTATTTTTTATTTGGTTTTCTTTTTATAAAAAGTAATTTTTTTAAATCTTCTAATATAGAATAATCAGTTACATCAAGCATAACCCATTTTCCATCGTGAAATGTTTGAGCATTATCATAGGCTTCCAGTACGTCGTATGAAAGTTCATTTCTTATTTCTTCAACTTTAGTTCTCTCATCTTTACCAAAGATAATCATAAAACCTAATGTATTCTCCTTAAAGTAAAATGCACATAAAGTTTTTCCGCTCTTTCTGAATTTATATTCATAAGTCCATTTTTTACCGCCATTATTCCAAACTTTATCCATATCGTATAATGATGTTATTTCATCAACAATGTCATAAAAAACATTGACAATATCAATTCCAACTAAGCTCTCCAGCTCTTCTCTTTTTATATTTTCCATTTTACACCCTTCTTTCAAATTATATTAATTATATCATATATTGAGAGCAAATGCAAAACAACACAAAACACATGTAAAATCAAAAAAATACCTATAGCCATCCAAACTGATATGGTTCGGATTGCTATAAGTATTTCATTTCAAAATACAATCTATATCTTGCTTAATTAAAGATTGCATACTTCCCTTGTATTTAGATAAATCTAAATTCTTAATTTTGATTTCCACAACCTCTGTTAATTCAATTTTATGCATTAAAATCAAATTAATTTTTTCTAAACATTGCCTTACTGATGTTCCTTTATCGTCATCAAATTCTCTTAAAATAATATCTATATTTTTATTTATCTTATTTTCATTATCCCACTTTGCGAGAGAACATATAAGTCTAAAGCCACGAACTCTAACAAACGTTTTTTCACTATTTAACAATTCTAACAAATCTTCAAAATAACTATACAGCTCATTTGATTCAGCAGTTATAGCTTCTAATTCTAATAATGTTTTATAAGCAATGTTATTATCTTCATTATATAAGTTTTCTATTCTTTCTTTCATAGACACCCCTCATCAAATTACTATTTATCGTAATAGCTTATATCTTTAAACAATCGTAACAGTTCATCTTTTGATTCTATTTTACAAGCACCATAAACAAACGTATTATTTTTAAAACTTTTTATATAAAAGAAATTGTTATCTTCAGCAGCTAAAAAGTATTTATCTGAAATAACATAAGTATTTGCAGGCAAAGATGCAGAATCATATAACAATTTAGCATTGTTACTTGTGTTCAGTGTACAATAATCAATTCGTATATTTTCTGTATTAACTGAATACGCTTGTTCAATAATTGAACCCATACCAAATTCTATTTGTAGTCTTTCTAAAGAGTTCTCCGCTGTATATCCGTCAGTTTCCATTATTTGAACGAACTCATTAGCATTAATGTTCTTTTGCGCAAATGGCTGATAGTACATCAAAACCAATGCCAATAAAAAGAATCCTATTGGAATTAGAAATTTTAAATATGATTTAGGATTTATTCTTTCTTTTGGACCGTGATAATATGGCTTATCTTCTGAAACAACCGATAATATGAATCGATTTTTCCATATAACTATTGTAAAAAATACGCCTGAAACAACCAATATAACACTAAATATTAAAACAACAATGAACATTTCCGTGTCAGGTACAGTGACAGCAGTTGAATCCGCCGGATTATCCGGATTATATTTTATCTCAATCCTGTTTCCAACTTGATTCGGATAATATGACCTTATCTCTCCTTTATATGAAATATCCTCCACTACATATTCATGGCTTATAACATATATTGTTCTATTTGAATGATTTGCACCGCTCGATTCATAGCTGTTCATATCAACAACTGTAGCTTGAGTGGATGGCCATTTTGTATTATTACACTCTTCTGCATATTGGTATGTTATATATCCGCCTAATAACAATCCAACTATAATACAGATTATTGAAAAAAGAATTTTTGAATATAATTTCTTTTTATTCACTGTTATACCTCGTGTTAAAATAACTTGCAATTTATCTACGGTTTAATTATATCACACACAAATAAACATATCAATTAATAATAGCACACTTGCATATGGCAAAGAAGTATTTCATTAAATTGGATTATCCAATGCGAAATAAACAATTGTTTTTTACAAGGAGAAGCATTATAAAATTCATTATTCATTATTCATCATTCATTCTTTATTAAAAAAATCCGTCCTCTTGCGAGAACGGATTTTTATTTTGGCGCAGATGTGGGGATTCGAACCCCAGAGTACTCGTTGAAGCACTACACGATTTCCAATCGTGCTCCTTCGGCCAGCTCGGACACATCTGCATATTGCGTTTGTTATTATACATTACAAACGCATAAATTGCAAGTAATTTTTTGTTTTCAGTCAAGCACCTGATAGTAAGGCGAAAAAAGGTTAAGCTTTTCCTCAAACTTATCCTTTGGCTGCTCTTTCGGAACTTCAACAGGATATGAGCCCGTGAAGCATCCGTCACAAAAGCCGCAGCAGGAATTTTCCGCAAGTTTTTTTGTTGCCTCAACAGAAAGATAACCAAGACTGTCAGCACCTATTTCCTTTGCAATTTCATCAACAGTGCCAAATTTGCAGGCAATCAGATTTTCCTGTGAATCAACATCAGTTCCGAAAAAGCATG
Organism: Eubacterium sp.; assembly: GCA_029054965.1. Taxonomy (GTDB): domain Bacteria; phylum Bacillota; class Clostridia; order Oscillospirales; family Acutalibacteraceae; genus Eubacterium_R. Next base: position 9,399 of record JAIDEF010000367.1, on the reverse strand, counting down.
GATATTTAAATGGCGGTGAGGACACACGCATATGCACCTCTTCAGCACCTGCTTCACGAAGAAGTTCAACAATCCTTGCACAGGTTGTTCCTCTTACAATAGAATCATCTATCATAATAACACGCTTTCCTTTAATATTTTCCTTAACAACATTAAGCTTAATTCGTACTGCGTCCTCACGCTGATTCTGATTAGGCTGAATGAAGCTTCTGCCGATATATCTGTTCTTAACAAAGCCTATACCGTAAGGTATTTTACTTTCCTGTGCATAGCCGAGTGCGGCATCAAGTCCGCTGTCAGGCACTCCGATTACAATATCCGCCTCAACAGGATGTTCCTTTGCAAGAAACTTACCTGCCCTCATTCTTGCATGCTGAACAGACGAGCCTTCAATCACACTGTCGGGTCGAGCAAAATAGATATATTCAAAAACACATATATTACCTTTACTTCCACAGTGATGCTTAAGTGATTTCACGCCTTCTGTACTTATAACAACTATTTCACCCGGCTCAATATCTCTTACAAATTCTGCACCTACGCTGTCGATTGCACAGCTTTCGGAGGAAACAATCCACGCACCATCGGCAGTTTTGCCAAGACAAAGAGGTCTGAAGCCATCAGGATCCCTGAAAGCAATCAGCTTTGTGGCTGTCATTACAATACAAGAATACGCACCCTTTAGGGTGTTCATAACCTTTTCAACTGCTTCCTCGGTGCTTTTGCTCGTCAAACGCTCGGAAACAATTGAATACGCAATTGATTCAGTATCGGACGTTCCGTGAAAAATACCGCCTTTAAGCTCAAACTGTTTTCTTAAATCAGGCGCATTAACCAAATTACCGTTATGAGCAACTGCAAGATTACCTTTAATATGACGTATAACAAGCGGCTGAATATTATTAGCATTTTTACCGCCTGTTGTTGAATAACGCACATGACCGATTGCCATATTGCCCATACCGAGATGCTCCATCTTATCGCCTGTAAAAACCTCGTGCACCAATCCGTCACCTCTATGATGCCTGAACACACCATCATCATTAACAGCTATTCCGCAGCTTTCCTGTCCTCTGTGCTGTAAGGCATAAAGCCCGAGATAGACAGACTGTGCAGCATACGTTGTTTTATTTTCAAATATACCGAATACGCCGCATTCCTCGTGTAAATTATTGAACATACTTTTCTCCCGTTGTTAATTAATTTGAAACATAAAGATTAGCATACGGTCTTGATGTGGCAGGCACAAGCTTTTTGAATGGCTTTGACATTATCTTATCTCTGTCTGCACCAAAATATTTACAATACTTTTTAACATAGCCCGCAAGCTCTTTTTCATCCTGCTTATCAAGATTTACAACCTTAATATTAGGGCTCAAATTATCTTTTGGAAAGCTTCCTCTTACAAATATTTTACCGCCATGCATACCTGAGGCACAGTGAGTTCCGAAGAGCTTTTCTCCCCTTTTCATATCAAGTCCAAGAAGTACAATAGTACCACCTGCCATATATTCACCAAGAAATGAGCCTGCATTTTTACCGATAACAAGAACAGGACGCATCTCTCTGAATTCCTTCATATGAATACCGCCGCGGCAGGCAACATTGTCTCGAATATATATCTGACCATCACGCATACCATAGCCCATTGCATCACCGGAATGACCATGAACAATTATCTCACCGCCGTTCATAGTGTTTCCTACTGCATCCTGACAATTTCCGAAAACCTCAACTGTACCACCGTTAAGATAACAAGCCATATCATTACCAGGAGTTCCGTAAACCTCTATTTTTTTACCATTATCAAGAGCACAGCCAATATAACGCTGTCCATTGACCTCCTTAACTGTCACCTTGTTTTTTGACGACAGCTCTTTTTTTATCAAATCATTTACCTGCTCGTAGCGTGTAAGACCTGCTTCAATAACCATATCTGCACTCCCCCTATTCTCCGGCATGCTTGATTCCGAGTATTTCAAGCTCTTTTTCGCTCAGTCCGATACCTCTGAGCATCAGGCGGTTTCCCCTTAACGAATCAACAGAATTAATACCCATACCGCCCATAATCTCCTTGATTTCATGATTCCACGCATTAATAAGATTAACTACTCTTTTATATGCAATTTCAGGGTTTAATCTTTTTGTAAGCTCAGGACGCTGTGTCGCAATACCCCAGTTACACTTGCCTGTGTTGCAGGTCTGGCACATATGACATCCCATTGCAATAAGTGCAGCAGATGCAACATAACATGCATCTGCACCAAGTGCAATAGCTTTAACAACATCTGCAGAGCAGCGGAATGAGCCTGCCGCAACAAGTGAAATGCTTGAGCGGATACCCTCATCACGCAGTCTTTGATCAGCAGCAGCAAGTGCCAGCTCAATAGGAATACCGACATTATCCCTTATGCGTGTTGGTGCAGCACCCGTACCGCCTCTGAAGCCGTCGATAACAACTATATCAGCACCTGCTCTTGCACAGCCTGATGCAATAGCCGCAACATTGTGAACAGCAGCAATCTTAACCGATACAGGTTTCTTGCCGTCAGTTGCCTGCTTAATTGACCAAATTAGCTGGCGCAAGTCCTCAATAGAATAAATATCGTGATGCGGTGCAGGTGAAATGGCATCCGAGCCCTCCGGTATCATACGGGCATTAGAAACCTCAACATTAACCTTTTCGCCCGGAAGATGACCACCGATACCAGGCTTTGCACCCTGACCGATTTTAATTTCAATGAATTTTGAATTATTGAGATAATCCTTATGCACGCCAAATCTTCCTGATGCAACCTGTACAACAGCACAGTCACAATAGTCAGCAAGCTCAGGGTGAAGTCCGCCCTCACCTGTATTAAACAAAGTGCCAAGCTCTTTCGCAGCCATTGCCAATGATTTTTGTGCATTCATCGAAATTGAACCAAAGCTCATTGCCGAAAAAATAATCGGTGTTTCAAGCATAACCTGCGGCGGCATTTCGACAGTTGATTTTCCCTTTTTCTCAACCTTAATCATTTCAGGCTTTCTGCCGAGTATTGTGCGGATTTCCATAGGCTCACGCAATGGGTCAATTGATGGATTGGTGACCTGTGAGGCATTAAGAAGAATTTTATCCCAGTAAATAGGATAAGGCTTGGGATTGCCCATTGCCGAAAGAAGGACAGAGCCTGACTCAGCCTGACGGCAGATTTCCTGCTGATACTGAGGTGTCCAGTTAATATTTTCACGATAATCACAAACATATTTTTCAATTCTCAAAGCACCTGTCGGACAAAGGTCAACACAACGGTGACAGGCAACACAGTCATTGGAATTGCTTAAAACAGTTTTATTCTCTTCATCAAAAAAGTGGCATTCATTCGAGCACTGGCTAACACATAAACCACAGTTTGTACAAAGCGCTCTGTCACGGATAATTGTAAATCTTCTGGGAATATAATTTATCATCAATCGTCAGCCTCCTCATCATTATCAATTTCAAGTGGAATAAACACAGGCTCTGCACCGGATACTGACCAAACCTTTTCAGGGTCAGGACAAATAATTCTTATTGCTGACTCCTCAGATGCGAAATATGCTCTGTCACCCTTTGTTGCTGCAGTTAATGAACGAAGCTTTAGTCTGTCATTTATAGCAAGAAGGCCCTTATTTGAACCAAGAATTACAGAAAACGGACCATTAACAAGAGCACCGCTGTAAATAGCTCTGAGATTAGTAAAGTACTCTTTTTTATCAGCATCCATTTTATCAATCTCATCCCATTCAGGTGCTGTGAGCACATCTGCAGCAACCTCAACGGGCAGCTCGTGGTGACGCAGAAGATGATCAAATAAATATGTTATAACCTCTGTATCAGTCTGCATTGTACAGATATAGCCGAACTGCTCAATATATCTGCGGTTTGCATCATAAGAAGAAATTTCACCATTATGAACAATAGACCAGTCAAGAATATTAAACGGATGCGAGCCTCCCCACCAGCCCGGTGTATTTGTAGGGAAACGACCATGGGCAGTCCATATATATGCCTCATACTGATCAAGCATATAAAACTCTCCAACATCCTCAGGGTAACCTACCGCCTTAAAGCAGCCCATATTCTTACCTGACGAAAAAATATAAGCACCATCAATAGCATTGTTAACCTTTGTTACACACTGTGCTACATATTCCTGCTCATCAAGCCTTGCATCCTTCATACGAACTCTGTTGGCTTTTCCGAAATAGCGCCAGATGTCAGGTCCCTTTTCAATACTTGCAACCTGCTTTGTCGGTATTCTTTCAGCAACGTCTATATTAAAATGTCTGAACAAAAACTCTTCACACTGCTTCTTAGCCTCAGCAGTGTCATAAAAAACATGTATTGCATATTCATCCTTGTGTTCAGGATAAATTCCGTACGCAGCAAATCCGCCGCCAAGACCATTTGAACGGTCATGCATAAGGGCAATGGACTTTATAATTTCAGAACCATTAATTCGCTTGCCCTTTCTGTCTATAATCGCAGCAATGGCACAGCCTGCAGGAATTCTGATTTCTCCCTCTTTGAGCATATATATTCTCCTTTGCAATTTAACTTGTTAATAAAATTTTACACCCATAAATCAAATTATTCAATTGACCTATATATAGAAATTTCTATGCAAACAATGTATATATATGTGTATTTTAACAATAAATTTCAACAATCTTGCAACTTTATACAATATTGTATGAATATTAATGCATAATTATAAATACCCCGTTTATTCCAACGGGGTATTGTATATGTTTTATTAAACCTTTATTCAGTCATTTTCGCCCTGCAGGGCATCATAACCACGCTCGCCTGTTCTCATCTTGACAACATCCTCAACATCATAAATGAATATTTTTCCGTCACCGATATTTCCTGAGTATAGAACATTTCGTGCAGTATCAACAACCTTTTCAACAGGCACTGCAGAAATGACCATTTCCAGCTTCATTTTAGGCATAAGGTTCATTTCCTCAATCTCAACGCCACGGTATTTTCTGATATGACCCTTTTGCGTACCGCAGCCCATTACATTCGTAACAGTCATTCCCGTAACGCCGATAGCATTCATAGATTCCTTAATTTCCTCCAGCTTAGCAGGATTGAATATCATAACTATCTTTGTAAGCTTAGCATCTTTGTTTGTAGTATATGTTTCAATAGGAACTGCCTTTTCAACAGGAGCAACAGTAGCAGGTGCAGGCTGAACTGCTGCAGAAACACTTACAGGCATAAAATCTGCATAGGCAGACGGCAGATTGTGCTCCGTAGCATCAAGACCCTTGATTTCTTCCTCAGCGGATACACGAAGTCCGTTCGTCTTTTTAATAACATAAAATACGATTGTCATAGTAACCACAGTCCATGCTGCTACTGCTGCAAAGCCCATCAGCTGAATACCCAGCTGCTTAAATCCACCGCCGTAGAATAAACCTTTGCCGACACCATCGGCACCGGTTGAGAGCAGACCAACTGCAAGCGTACCCCAAATACCGTTTGCACAGTGAACCGCTACAGCACCTACAGGGTCATCAACAAATAGCTTTTTGTCAAGCAGCTCAACAACGACAACAACAAGAATGCCGGCAACAGCACCGATTATAATTGAGCCGAGAGCATCTACACAGTCACAGGGAGCAGTAATAGCTACAAGACCTGCAAGTGACGCATTAAGTGACATAGATACATCAGGCTTGCCGTCCTTAATCCAAGTGAATATCATTGTAACAACTGTTGCAATTGACGGAGCTAATGTGGTTGTAACAAAAATGGATGCAAGAGAATCCACAGAGGTTGCCGCAGCACCGTTAAAGCCGTACCATCCAAACCACAGAATAAATACACCAAGTGCACCGATAGTCAGATTGTGACCGGGGATAGCGTTTGCTTTTTTCTTGCCGGTTTTCTTATCCACCTTATACTTCCCGATACGGGGACCAAGCATTGCTGCACCGATAAGAGCTGCTATACCGCCAACCATATGAATGGCTGCTGAACCTGCAAAATCGTGGAAGCCACGGGTAACAAGCCAGCCGTTTGGATTCCATATCCAGCCTGCCTCAACAGGATAAACAACTGCCGAAATTACTGCTGAATAAATACAGTATGACGAGAACTTTGTACGCTCTGCCATAGCACCCGAAACAATGGTAGCTGCCGTAGCACAGAACACAAGGTTAAACACAAAGTTGGACCAGTCAAAATTTGCATAATCCGTAAACACACCGAGAGTCGGCATACCCACAAGTCCGCCTAAGCATTCCTCACCCATCATAAGACCGAAGCCTAATAAAATGAACATAACAGCACCAATACAAAAATCCATAAGATTTTTCATAATGATGTTTCCTGCATTTTTTGCTCTGGTGAAACCGCTTTCAACCATTGCAAAGCCGCACTGCATAAAAAACACCAACGCCGCACCAATCAGAAACCAGACGCCGAACAATTCACCATCTACAGCTTCTATAATAGATTCCATAGTCATATTTTTTCCTCCTCCATTGCTTAAATATAGAACCTAAAAAAACCAAAAGGGCGTCCGCAGCATAACACTGCGGACACCCCATTGTGTCTGAAAAGCACCGGCATCCGCATCCTAAAACGAATGCCGGGTTAATCGGCAGGCAAACCTGCCGTAAGAGAGGGTTAACAAAACAGATTAATAGTTAACCATATATCTGTCAATTTCCCACTGAGATACTCTTGTCTTATATTCTTCCCACTCAGCCATCTTACCCTTTGAATATGCATTGAATACGTGGTCGCCAACTGTTTCCTTAACAAACGGATCAGCAATTGATGCTTTTACAGCTTCCTCAAGTGAGGTTGGAAGACAATCAATACCCTTTTCAGCAAGCTGCTCATCTGAGAAATCAAATACATTGTAATCAACAGCCTCAGGAGGAGTAAGATTGTTCTTAATACCATCCAGACCTGCTGCAAGACAGAGCGCCATTTCAAGATATGGGTTACAAGCAGGGTCAGGTGAACGAAGCTCTACACGAGTACCCATTCCGCGTGTTGCAGGAATACGAACAAGCACTGAACGGTTTGATGATGACCAAACAATATAGGTTGGTGCTTCATAGCCGGGAACTAATCTCTTATATGAGTTAACGGTTGGATTAGCATATACGGTCAAGCCCTTAACATGCTTTAAAATACCTGCAATAAAGTTATGTGCAATCTTGCTTAAGCCGTCAGGACTTTCAGGGTCATAGAAAGCATTGACTGTTTTGCCGTTCTCGTCCTTTGTCATAAGTGACATATTTGTGTGCATACCCGAGCCGTTAATACCATAAACAGGCTTTGGCATAAATGTAGCATGTAAACCGTGCTTTGTAGCATATGTTTTAACAACGTGTTTGAAGGTCATAACTCTGTCAGCAGTTGTCATAACCTCGTCAAACTTAAAGTCAATTTCGTGCTGACCGCGAGCAACCTCGTGGTGTGAAGCCTCGATTGTGAAGCCCATTTCCTCAAGAGCAAGGCAAATGTCACGACGGCAGTTTGAACCTGTATCAATAGGATTAAGGTCAAAATAGCCTGCTTTATCATTTGTTTCAAGTGTTGGTGTGCCGTCCTCATTAACTTTGAAAAGGAAGAATTCACATTCAGGACCTACATTAAAGGTATATCCCATTTCAGCAGCTTCATCAATAACCTTCTGCAAAACATTTCTTGGGTCACCGAGGAAAGGTGTTTTGTTGTCAGCGGTATATACTGAGCAGATTAATCTTGCTGTCTGTGCATTCTGGTGCTTTCTCCAGGGGAAAATTGTCCATGTGTCATAATCAGGATGAAGATACATATCACTTTCATCAATACGAACAAAGCCCTCAATTGATGATCCGTCAAACATACACTGATTATCAAGTGCTTTTTCAAGCTGTGAAATTGTGATAGCTACATTCTTCATAATACCGAAAACATCTGTAAACTGAAGTCTGATAAACTCAACACCATTTTCCTGTGCACTCTTTAAAATGTCTTCCTTTGTGTACTTACTCATTGTAAATACTCCTCTCTGAAATTATTAAATAAAAAAATGAGGGCACTCCGCTTGGTACGGAACGCCCTCGTTCTTACTACAATTGCATTATACTCAATAAGCAACCCATTTGTCAACCATTTTGTATAAATTTGTCAATTATTTATTTTCTGCACCACATATACAAACCGTTTTTGTGCATATGTTACATAGACTATTTCATACTGATGAACTCTTCATCGACCACATCATTAACAAGCTTTGTAAAATATTCAACCGTTCCGCCCTGCTGCGCATGGGTATTTGCAAGATCATCATTATAATCTCCAAGCTTGTACACATTAAAAGCAAACTTTCCGTTTTCATTCCTGTTATAGTGACACACAACAGGGACAAATTTTGCTGATGTAATTTCTGTCTTGCCATCACGCTTTTCAATCGTAACCTCTGCCATACCGCCAAGCAGATTTTCAAGATCAATCTGATGCGAAATGAAATTACCCAGCGAATAATAAACAAGCATCTTTTTGCCTGTGCTCTCATTCGTTACCCACTTGACAGGCTCGATAACATGAGGATGGCAGCCTATAACAAGATCAACACCCATATCAGAAAACAGCTTTGTATATTCCTCCTGATAATCAGAAACCTCAAAGCTGTACTCTGTACCCCAGTGAGGGAAAACAATAACAAAATCTGCGTGCTCTCTTGCTTCCTTCAAATCCCTTGTAACCTTGTCCTTATCAAGAAGATTCACACACCACGGCTTATCATCAGGCAGCGGAATACCATTTGTACCATAGGTGTAATTGAGCATAGCAAAGGTAATGCCGTTCTTTTCATAATATGTTATCTTATTATAGTCGTCCTCATCACCATTTACACCAAGCGCAACAGCATCCTTATTATTCGCAAAAAATTCAAGCTCATTTTCAATACCGCCCCAGCCCATATCCATTGTATGGTTTGTAGCACAGTTGAAAACATCGAAGCCTGCCCTTATAGCTGCCTCACCAACCTCCCAAGGAGTATTAAATGTCGGATAGCCTGAATACTCAAATTCACTGCCGCCAAGTACGGTTTCCTGATCAATTACCGAAATATCAAACTTTTCAATTTCAGGCTTGATATTGGCATAAAGAGAATCATAATTAAGTGTTCCGTCTGACTGCTCTCCCGCAGAAATAAGTGTGTTATGAATCAGATTATCACCTGTTGCTAAAAGCGTAACCTTTGAATTTTCATTTTTTTCCGTCGCTGAGCTCTCCTCATTAACGGCAGAAACCTGTGTCTGTGCAGTAGGATTTTTTTCATCTGCTTTTTTTGTAATATTACCGCTCACTGCAAAAGCTGATAATACAATAATTGCTGCAACAATCGGTAATAC
>JAIDEF010000366.1 GCA_029054965.1 Eubacterium sp. | reverse complement strand
GTATTAACGACGGCAAAAAATTTAATATTAAAGAGGCAGAAAAGCGAGTACGCGAAATTACCGACAAATACGGATTTGTTCTTGACTTAAATAAAAAGATTTATGAAATGTCTGTTTCGGAAAAGCAGACAGTTGAAATCATTAAGGTGCTGTATCGAGGTGCTGACGTCCTTATTCTGGACGAGCCTACTGCAGTTTTAACACCGCAGGAAACTGAAAAATTATTTGATATTCTCCGCCGTATGCGTGCGGATAATAAATCAATTATCATAATTACACATAAGCTCCATGAGGTGCTTGATATTTCCGACAGAGTTACTACTCTAAGAAAAGGTGAATATGTCGGTACTGTCAATACCTGTGATGCAACAGAGCAGTCATTGACTGAAATGATGATGGGCGAAAAAATTGATCTTAATATAAAAAGGGAGGAGCCGAAGAATCCTGTTGAAAGACTTGTTGTTGAAAATCTGACAGTGGTTAACAGGGATGGCTCACTTGCTCTTGAAAATGTTGCATTTAATGCCTACGGCGGTGAAATACTTGGTGTTGCAGGTATTTCGGGCTGCGGACAGAAGGAGCTGCTTGAGTCCATTGCGGGTTTACAGCTTACTACTAAAAAATCAAGTATTCTTTATAAGCCTGATGAACTCGGTCCTCAGCAGCTTGTTGGCAAAAGTCCGAGGGAAATACGTAAGCTCGGTGTTGCACTGTCCTTTGTTCCTGAGGACAGGTTAGGTATGGGTCTTGTAGGGAATATGGATATTATCGACAATATGATGCTTCGCTCATATAAGTCCGGAAGATCATCATTTCTTGACAGAAAAGGACCTAAGAGCTTAGCTGATAAAATTATTAACGATCTTGAGGTTGTGACACCGGGAGCAACTACTCCTGTCAGACGTCTGTCAGGCGGTAATGTTCAGAAGGTGCTCGTGGGCAGAGAAATTGCTGCACAGCCTAAGGTGCTTATGGTTGCGTATCCTGTAAGAGGTCTTGATATTAACTCTTCCTATACCATCTATAATCTTCTTACAGAGCAGAAGAAAAAAGGAACTGCCATTATTTTTGTAGGTGAGGATCTGGATGTTCTTCTTGAACTTTGCGACAGAATTATGGTAATGAATTCAGGCAGAATTACAGGAATTGTTGACGGCAAAACAGCCACTAAGGAAGAAATAGGATTTCTTATGACTAAATCCCCAGCCAAGGAGGGTGAATAATGAGCGAAAAAGTAAAAAAACACGAGCCTCCTTTTCATATTGCAAAAAGAGATTCACTCCCTGTTTATAAATCATGGGGTATAAGACTGGCGGCAATTATAATTGCTCTGATTGTTGCAGGTTTTGTTACTATGCTTCTGACAGGTGAAAACCCAATCAGTGTATATGGCACTATGATTGACGGTGCCTTTGGTTCATCAAGGCGAGTATGGAAGCTTTTGCAGAATCTTGCAATGCTGCTTTGTGTTTCACTTGCGGTTACTCCTGCTTTTAAAATGAGATTCTGGAATATCGGTGCTGAGGGACAGGTGCTTATCGGCGGACTTGCAACAGCAGGCTGTATGATAATGCTTGGCGGTAAGCTTCCGAACGCAGTTCTTATTATTGTTATGATTGCGGCAAGTATGATTGCGGGTGCAGTATGGGCATTAATTCCGGCATTTTTCAAGGCTAAATTCAATACTAATGAAACATTGTTTACACTTATGATGAACTATGTCGGTATTCAGCTTGTTTCTTATTTTGAAATGTATTGGGAAAATCCTAAGGGCTCAAGCAATATCGGTATTATCAATCAGGCTACGCATGATGGCTGGCTACCTGTTATCGGTAATTATGACTATCTTCTTAATGTTATTGTTGTGCTTGCATTAACTGTGTTTATGTATATTTATCTGAAATACAGCAAGCATGGCTATGAATTAACGGTAGTGGGTGAAAGTGAGAACACTGCACGATATATAGGTGTTAATGTTAAAAAGGTAATTTTAAGAACAATGGCACTGTCAGGCGCAATCTGCGGTATAGCAGGTCTGCTTCTTGTAGGTGGTACGAATCATACTATCAGCACAACAACAGCAGGAGGCAGGGGATTTACTGCAATTATGGTGTCCTGGCTTGCTAAATTCAATCCTGTTGTTATGGTGCTTACCTCACTATTGCTGGCATTCCTGAATTGCGGTGCCGGTGAAATATCAACAGTTTACGGCTTTAATGAGTCATTTGCCGATATTATTACGGGTATAATTCTGTTCTTTATTATCGGTTCTGAATTTTTTATTAACTATCAGCTTAAATTTCATCGTTCTGGCAAGGAGGTAAAGTAAATGATAACAGGTACAATTATTACTTTTCTTCAGCGTGCTGTAATGCAGGGTATTCCGCTGCTTTTCGGCTCAACGGGTGAAATAATGACTGAAAAATCAGGTAACCTCAATCTTGGTATACCGGGTATAATGTATGTTGGCGGTATAAGCGGTGTTATTGGTGCATTTTTTTATGAAAATTCGCTGGCAAGTCCTGATGATGCAAACGGTTTTCTTGCAGTAATGATTCCTCTTCTTTGCTGTTTGCTCGGTTCGTTTCTTATGGGACTGCTTTACTGCTTCCTTACTGTTACACTCCGTGCAAATCAGAATGTAACAGGTCTTGCGCTTACAACCTTCGGTGTGGGCTTCGGTAACTTTTTCGGTGGCTCACTTATTAAGCTGACAGGTGCAGATGTGCCGTCTGTTGCTCTGACTACAACAAGTAACTTTTTCAGGCATTCTCTGCCTGGTGCAAAAACTACAGGCTGGTTTGGCGAGGTGTTCTTGTCGTATGGTTTTCTTGCCTATGCAGCAGTAATTATTGCAATCGCCTGTGCTTTTTTCCTTAAAAGGACAAAGGGCGGTCTTCATCTTCGTGCTGTTGGTGAAAATCCTGCAACAGCAGATGCGGCAGGTATTAATGTCAACAGGTCTAAATATCTTGCAACCTGTATCGGCAGTATGATTGCTGGTCTGGGCGGACTTTATTATGTTATGGACTATGCCTGCGGTGTGTGGTCAAACGAAGGTTTCGGTGACAGAGGCTGGCTTGCTATCGCACTTGTAATTTTTGCAATCTGGCGTCCTAATATGGGCATATTCGGTTCAATTATTTTCGGCGGCTTGTATATTGTTTATCTGTTTATACCGGGTCTTGCACTGCGAACACAGGAGCTTTTCAAAATGCTTCCGTATGTTGTAACAATTATTGTTCTGATTTTTGTAAGCATTAAGAATAAAAAAGAAAACTGCGGACCTCAGTCCCTGGGCTTATCCTATTTCAGAGAAGAGCGATAAATCAAATTTTAAAGAGGTGTTATGTTGATTATTCGTGAATTCAATAAATCAGATATTCTGCAAATGATTTCTATCTGGAATGACATTGTTGAGGATGGGATAGCTTTTCCGCAGGAAAACTGTCTTGATGAAAAAGAAGGTTATAGTTTCTTTTCCTCGCAAAGCTATACTGCAGTTGCCGAAAGTGACGGGAGAATTGTCGGGCTTTATATTCTGCACCCAAACAATATTGGCAGATGCGGTCATATCTGCAATGCAAGCTATGCCGTTGATAAAAGCTGCCGAGGTCAGCATATCGGTGAAAAATTGGTGCTTGATTGTATGGAGCAGGGTAAAAAGCACGGCTTTAAAGTGCTTCAGTTCAATGCAGTTGTTGAGAGCAATATTCACGCAAGACGCCTTTATGAAAGACTTGGATTTACTCAACTCGGCACAATTCCTAACGGATTCCGTCTAAAAGATGGTCAGTATACAAACATCTGTCCGTATTATATTGAGTTATAAAATAACAAAAAACCGAAGGTGTTGCACCTTCGGTTTTTTGTTATATCAAGATTAACCCTCGTATTCGTCCTCGTTTTCCCAATTGTGCCAGATGTTCTGAACATCCTCATTTTCTTCAAACATATCAATCATTTTTGACATTGCTTTCATATCATCCGGATTTTCAAGACGGGTATAGGTCTGCGGAATATACGCAGGCTCTGATGATACAATGCTGTAGCCCTTTGCCTCAAGCTCGTCACGGATTGCACCAACGTCTGTTGCCTCTGTTCTGATTTCAAAAACATCCTCATCATCGGTAAGGAAATCTGTTGCACCTGCTTCCAGAGCATCCTCCATAAGCTGATCCTCGTCAACATCCTCCTTCTCAATAACAATTACGCCCTCTTTACCAAACATAAATGTTACTGAGCCCGGTGTACCCATATTTCCGCCTGCCTTGTCAAAATAATGACGTACCTCACTGGCAGTTCTGTTTCTGTTATCTGTAAGTGTTTCAACAACAACCGCAATACCTGAAGGACCATAGCCCTCATATACGATTTCCTCGAAATTAGTACTGTCGGTATCACCGGCAGCTTTTTTAAGCATTCTGTCAATGTTATCATTAGGAACATTGTTCTGCTTTGCCTTGGCAATAACATCTCTGAGCTTAGCGTTATTATTTGGGTCAGGACCGCCGTTTTTAACTGCTACGGCAAGCTCTCTGCCTATTTTGGTAAATACCTTGGCTCTGGCAGCGTCGTTAGCACCCTTTTTTCTTTTTATAGTGCTCCATTTATTATGTCCGCTCATTTTATCACTCCAATATAACTAAATTTTTAACAAAAAGATTTTAACACATATTATACTATCTTGCAAGTGAAAATTAGCTATTGTATATTGCTTTTATTTATGTTATTATATCTACGTATAATTTTAATTAATTCGGAGGATAAATTATGTTTGCTGATTATTATGATTCAATCGGTAAGGTTGCAGAAACCGATAAAGAGGTTGCTGACGCAATGGCACTTGAATTAAAAAGACAGAGAGAGAACATTGAGCTTATCGCAAGTGAAAACCTTGTTTCACCGCAGGTAATGGCTGCAATGGGCTCAGTTCTTACAAATAAATATGCAGAGGGTCTGCCGGCTAAGAGATATTACGGCGGCTGTCAGTTCGTTGATATTGTTGAGGAAATTGCTATTAAGAGAGCTTGTGAGCTATTTGGCTGCAAATACGCAAATGTTCAGCCTCACTCAGGTGCACAAGCTAATACTGCTGTTTATCTTGCACTGCTTCAGCCTGGTGATACCGTTATGGGTATGAGCCTTGATAACGGCGGACATTTAACACACGGTTCACCTGCAAACATCAGCGGTAAGTACTTTAACTTTGTACCTTACGGTGTTGATGATGAAGGCTTTATTGACCTTAAGGAATTTGCAAAGCAGGTTAATAAGGTTAAGCCTAAGCTTGTTGTTGCAGGTGCATCAGCTTATCCGAGAGAGATTGATTTCAAAACAATGGCAGACATTGCGCACGCTAATGGTGCAATGTTTATGGTTGATATGGCTCACATTGCAGGTCTTGTTGCTGCAGGTCTTCACCAGTCACCAATCCCATATGCAGATGTTGTTACAACTACTACACATAAAACACTTCGTGGTCCACGCGGCGGCTTAATTCTTTGCAACAATGAATACCTTGCAAGAAAGCTTAATTCAGCAGTGTTCCCGGGTACACAGGGCGGTCCTTTAATGCATGTTATTGCAGGTAAGGCAGTTTGCTTCGGCGAGGCATTAAAGCCGGAGTTCAAGGAATATCAGCAGAGAGTTATTGATAACGCAAGGGCTCTCGCTAAGGGACTTACTGACAGAGGTCTTAACCTTGTTTCAGGCGGTACAGACAACCATCTTTGCCTGCTTGATCTCCGTGGTACAGACGTTACAGGTAAAGAACTTGAGCACAGACTTGATGCTGTTCATATTACCCTTAACAAAAATACTGTTCCTAACGAGCCTCTTTCACCATTTGTTACATCAGGTGTTCGTATCGGTACTCCTGCTGCAACAACAAGAGGTCTTAACACAGAAGATATGGATAAAATCGCCGAGTATATTTCACTCGCTGTTACAGATTTTGAGAATAAGAAGGATTACATTATTGATGGTGTAGCAGAAATCTGTGCTAAATATCCGCTTTATGAATAATATTAAGGTACTGCTGATAACAGTTCTTAAATTCGGGCTAAGGGTGCTTTATGCACCCATTAAGCTTTTTAAGACGAAAGACAGAATTGTTTATCTGTCAAGGCAGAGCAATGAAAAAAGTATTGATATGCTATTGCTTGAAAAAGCAATAAAAAGTGAGCTTCCGAATACGGAGCAGGTTTTCAGGCTTCGTATGATACCCGATGGTGTGGGTGCAAAAATTAAGTATTGTTTTGGTGTTATTGGTGATATGTATTATATTGCCACAAGCAAAGTTGCATTGCTTGACACCTATTCAATCACTGTTTCCTGTCTTAAGCATAAGAAAAGTCTTAAGGTGATTCAGATGTGGCATGCATCAGGAGCTGTTAAAAAGTTCGGCTTGCAGAGTCTTGGCACGAAAGAGGGCAGGGATAAAAAAATCAGTGCTGCAATGTGTATGCATAAAAACTATGACTATGTTCTTGCGCCGAGCAAGGCAACGGCTGCGTTTTATATGGATGCTTTTGGCTGCAGTGCTGATAAAATTAAAATCTGTTCATTGCCGAGAGTTGACGAGGTGCTGTCAGATAATGGCAGTACTGCAGATTTTTACAGACAAAATCCTGATTTATGCCATAAAAAAATAGTTCTTTTTTTGCCTACCTTCAGGGACAGGGAGGTTTATGCCGTTAACGAACTTAAAGCAAGCTTTGGTGTTAATATGAACGATTATCACTTGATTGTAAGTCCGCATCCGTTGTTTTCACAGGTTTCAAGGGATGAGAGATTTTCTTTTAACGGCAGTTTTTCAACCTATGATTTAATGAAGGCGGCAGATATAATTATAACCGATTATTCTGCCTGTGCTTTTGATGCAGGTGTGCTGATGAAGCCCTTGTATTTTTATGTTCCCGATTATGATGAATACAGCCGTGAACGAGGTCTTAATATTAATCTTAAGGATGAAATGCCAAAGGCTGTGTTTGAAAGCTCCAACGAGCTTTGCACCGCAATCAGGTCAGGTGAATATGACTATAATGAGCTTTACGAATTTAAGTCGAAATATATGGAGAACACAGGCTCTGATAATGCAGAAATACTTGCAAAATTTATTTCAATTTTAGTTAACGAGGCATAAAAATGGATTACATTTTTTCAGACAAAATCAGCAATCTTCAGCCCAGTGCTATAAGGGAGATTTTAAAGGCAACAGCCGACCCGGAAATTATTCCCTTGGCAGCAGGTAATCCTGCACCCGATGCCTTCCCTGTGGAGGAGATACAGGCAATAGCAAAACATATTTTGGAAGCTAATCCTGTTGATGCACTACAGTATGGTGTGAGTGAGGGTTATCAGCCGCTCAGGGATACCATATCAAAATGGATTAAGGATAAAGAAAATATAGGTACAGATAATGATACTGTTCTGATTTTATCAGGTGCAACACAGGTTATGGACTTGGTGACTAAGGTGCTTTGCAATGAGGGTGATACCGTCATTTGTGAAGAGCCGTCCTTTATCGGCTCGCTCAATTGCTTCCGTTCCTATGGCTGTAAGTTAAAGGGAGTTCCTGTTGAAGCAGACGGCATGGATATCGGTGCCCTTGAAGAAGCACTTAAAACAACAGATAATGTTAAATTTATATACACAATACCGAATTTCCAGAATCCGTCAGGCGCTACTATGTCACTTGAGAAGAGGGAAAGACTTTATCGGCTTGCAAAGGAGTATGGTGTTATCGTCTTGGAGGCTAACCCTTATGGTGATTTGCGTGTGGCAGGTGAAAAGGTGCCTACCATTAAATCAATGGATACAGAGGGCATTGTGATTTATGCAGGCTCTTTTTCAAAGATTTTATCCCCGGGTCTGCGTGTTGCATATTGCTGCGGACCAAAGCAGATTTTGGCTAAAATGACTGTGGGCAAGCAGGCAAGTGATGTTCATACACCTTGCTTAAATCAGATGATTGTCAACGAGTGGTTCAAGAATTATGATGTTGATGCTCATATTGCTAAAATTCAGAACATATACAGAAAAAGATTAAACCTTATGTGCGATGCTATTGACAGAGAGCTGGGCGGATTTGTTGAATACGTTCGTCCGGAAGGCGGTTTGTTCATTTGGTGCAGGCTGCCTGATTATGTTGATATGCTTGAGTTTGTTAAGAAAGCAGTTGATAAAAAGGTAGCTGTTGTGCCCGGGAATGCATTTTTAACAGATGATAAAGCTGACACACAGTATATAAGGCTGAATTTTTCAACCCCTACTGAGGAAGGGATTGTTAATGGTGTTAAAATTCTTGGGGAAATTGCTAAAGAGTATTAATAATATCTATCAGATTTAGGAGAATAATTATGTCGGAAGAAATTAAAGTGCAGAGAAAGAAAAGGAGTCTTTCCTTAATTCAGCCAACATCGGTGCCTACACTGGGCAATTACCTTGGTGCTATGCGCGGATGGGCTGATTTTCAGGAGGATTTTGATACGATTTTCGGTATTGCCGACTTACATTCAATTACAGTTCGTCAGGACCCTAAGAAGCTCAGGGAGCAGACTGTTCAGCTTTATGCTTTGCTAATGTCAGTGGGTCTTGAGCCTGAGAAGAGTGTTTTGTTTGTTCAGTCTCATGTGCCGCAGCACTCACAGCTCGGCTGGCTGCTTAACTGCTATACTCAGTTTGGTGAGCTTAGCAGAATGACTCAGTTTAAGGATAAATCAAAGCAGCATTCCGATAATGTCAATGCAGGTCTGTTTACTTATCCCTGCTTAATGGCTGCTGATATTCTTCTGTATCAGGCTGATGTTGTTCCTGTTGGTGCTGACCAGAAGCAGCATCTTGAAATAGCCAGGGATATTGCCGAGCGTTTTAATGGTGTTTATGGAAATGTGTTTACTGTTCCTGAGCCCTACATTCCAAAGGCAGGTGCAAGGGTAATGAGCCTTGCAGATCCAACACGCAAAATGAGTAAATCTGACCCGAACCCAAAGGGTACTGTTTATCTTACCGATGAGCCGAATGTTATTATGAAAAAGTTCAAATCAGCCGTTACCGACAGCGAAATGTCTGTCCGTTATGCTGACGGCAAGGACGGAATCAATAACCTTATGACAATTTATTCTGCTGTAACAGGCAAGGATTATCAAGCTATTGAGGATGAATTTGCAGGCAAAGGCTACGGTGACTTCAAGACAGCAGTTGGTGAGGCTGTTGTTGCTGAGCTTGAGCCGGTTCAAAAGAAGTATAAAGAGCTTATGAATGATAAGGCTTATCTTCAGGAATGCTGGACTAATGGCGGGAATTTTGCACAGCGTCTGTCACAGCGTACGCTGGATAAGGCTATGAAAAAAATCGGTTTTCTTATGAAATAGAAGTATAATAAAACACCCAAAGAAAGTTCTTCTTTGGGTGTTTTGATGTTTAATCTTAAAATTTTATCCCGCATAAAGCAGTGATTTGTTCTGCGATTTTGAAAATCTGTAAACACTCATTTCAATACCGCGTGCAAGATAACTACATAGTGATGACGACCCGCCTGCCGAGAATAACGGCAGTGTGATACCGATACAGGGCAGTATGGAAAGCTCCATTCCGATATTAATAAATATCTGGGCGAAAAGCATAACTGCAATGCCGCTGCACATTAAATAGCCCACATTATCTCTCGCCTTAAGTCCTGTTGATATAACTCTGACAACAAGAACGGTCAGTATAACTATTACAGCAAGTGTGCCTATATAACCGAATTCCTCACCTGCAACTGATAATATCATATCACTTTCATTAACAGGAACCTGTCGGCTCTGAGTCATTGTTCCGTTTAAAAATCCCTGACCAAGCCAGCCGCCGCTGCCCATAGCGATTTTGCCATTCGTCTGCTGATAAAGCGTGTCTGCATATTGCTCAGGATAAAACAATGCAGTAATTCTTTCACGCTGAATACCATCAATGATATTTAGCTTCCAGGCAGCCGCAAATGCAACTATTATCGCACAGATTCCTGCGATAAAGTATCCGATATGTACCTTTGCAAAAAACAGCATTCCAATAAATATAATCAAAAATACCAATGCTGAGCCTGCATCACCTGTTGCAATAACAAGTGCAACAGGTATAGCACCATGTATAACCAGCGGTACGATTGTTTTTATTCTGTTGATATGATCCTTGACCATATCAAGGTGATAGGAAAAGCTGATGATAAATCCAACCTTAAGCAGCTCACTGGTCTGGAAGGTGAAAAATCCGAGGTTAAGCCAGGAGCGTGCATCCTGTCTGCTTTCATTAGCTGCCACACCGAAAAACATTGTTATAATCATCAGCAGTATGCAGCCTCCTGCAATAATCGGCCATAGCTTTGATATGATTTCATAGTCGATGTTGCATACAATTAAAGCAAAAATTATACCTCCAGCAACTGAAATCAGTGTGCTTCTGACATCGCTTGTAATAATTTTGCCTTCAGTCAATTTTGAAAAGGTTGCACTGTAGATGAGCGTCAGTCCGTAGGCTGAGCCGATTAATGCAGTAATCAAAGTTACAAAATCAAGACCGCCGAAAAATCCTATTCTTTTTTGCTCCATTGCAACCTCCTTTACACTTTTCTATATATTATATTAAAATACATATTACTTTTCAAGTCAATAATAAATTTATGTATATATTGTTAAATTTGGTATTTAATTATTAATGAAAGTGTGTTATACTATCATAACAAAGAATTAAGGAGTATGACTTATGTTAACTGATATTGAAATAGCTCAGCAGGCAAAGATGAAAAAAATAGCAGATGTTGCAGCTTCAATCGGCATTACTGAGGATGAGCTTGAGCCATATGGTCATTATAAGGCTAAAATAAACGACAGCCTTTTTGACAGACTTAAGGATAAGAAAGACGGAAAGTTAATTCTTGTTACCGCTGTTAACCCAACCCCTGCAGGTGAGGGTAAAACAACCGTGTCAATCGGTCTTGGTCAGGGAATGTGCAGGCTCGGTAAAAATGCTGTTATAGCACTTCGTGAGCCATCTCTCGGTCCGGTGTTCGGTATTAAAGGCGGTGCTGCAGGCGGCGGCTATTCACAGGTTGTTCCTATGGAGGATATTAATCTCCATTTCACAGGTGATATGCACGCTATTACCAGTGCCAACAATTTGATGTGTGCTGTTCTTGATAACCATATTCAGCAGGGCAATGAGCTTGGTATTGACCAGAGAAGAGTGCTTGTTAAACGCTGTCTTGATATGAATGACAGAGCTTTAAGAAATATAGTCTGCTCTCTTGGCGGTAAGCTTAATGGTATTCCTCGTGAGGACCATTTCATCATTACTGTTGCCAGTGAGGTTATGGCAATACTCTGCCTTAGTGAGGATTTATTTGACTTAAAACGCAGACTTGGTAATATCCTCGTTGCTTATACCTATGATGGTGCACCTGTATACTGTAAGGATATTAAGGCTGACGGTGCAATGACTGTTCTTCTTAAGGATGCAATCAAGCCTAACCTTGTGCAGACACTTGAAAATACTCCTGCAATTATGCATGGCGGTCCTTTTGCAAACATTGCTCACGGCTGTAACTCAATCCGTGCTACAAAGACAGCCTTAAAGCTTGGCGATTATTGTATAACCGAAGCAGGCTTCGGTTCTGATTTAGGTGCTGAGAAGTTTCTTGACATTAAGTGCCGTTTTGCAGGCCTGAAGCCAAGCTGTATAGTTCTGGTATCTACCGTTCGTTCAATGAAATATAACGGCGGTGTACCTAAAACAGAGCTTATCGGTGAAAATATGGAGGCACTTGAAAAGGGCAGTGTTAACCTTGGTGCTCATATTGATAATCTTAAAAAATTCGGTGTTCCTGTGGTTGTTGCAATCAACCATTTCTATGCCGATACGGATAAAGAAATTGAATTTGTTAAATCCTTCTGTGATAGCAAGGGTGCAGATTTTGCTGTTACAAAGTGCTTTGCTGAGGGCGGCGATGGCTCAAAGGAATTAGCCGAAAAGGTTATTGATGCCTGTGAGAAGGAAAATAATTTTCATCACCTTTATGACCTTGATATGCCGCTTTATGAAAAGGTGGAAACTATCGCAAGAGAAATTTATGGTGCAGACGGTGTTGACTATACGAAAGAGGCTAAAAAGAGTATTGATGAATTTATTGCACTCGGTGCTGATAAAATTCCTGTTTGTATGGCGAAAACACAGTATAGTTTGAGTGATAACCCGACGCAGCTTGGCAGACCTGAGGATTTCAGAATAACTGTTTCATCTGCTTCGTTGTCAAATGGTGCAGGCTTTATTGTATTGCAGACAGGCTCAATTATGACGATGCCGGGTCTTTCAAAAGCACCTGCAGCTTATAAAATTGATATTGATGAAAACGGAAATACAGTAGGTCTTTTCTGATGAAAGAATATATTACAAATTCCTATGAGGAAACTGTTTCACTTGGTGAGTGTATTGCAAAGACTTTGCCAAAGGGCAGTGTAGTGGCTTTTGTGGGAGGTCTTGGTATGGGCAAAACTGCCTTTACCACAGGCTTTGCCCGTGGGCTTGGTATTGATGCCGATGTGTCATCGCCAACCTTTGCAATCTGCAATACCTACATCGGTAATGAAAATACACTTTATCATTTTGATATGTACCGTGTTGATGGCTGGGACGATCTTTATTCAACAGGCTTTTTCGATTTTCTTGAAACAGATGGTTATATGTCAATTGAGTGGAGCGAAAATGTTTATGGTGCTCTGCCTGATGATGCGGTGATTATTGAAATCACGAAACCAAGTGATGATACAAGACATTTCAAAATTTATAAAAAATATGAGGAAGAATAATGCTTTTATCTGTTGATTCCTCGGCGGTTACTGCATCAGTTGCACTGACCGACGGCGAAAAGGTAATTAAAAGTGAATTTATTAATGCAGGACTTACACATAGTGAAACGCTTCTGCCTATGATTAAAAGAGTTATGGACTGTCATAGCTTTGATGAACTGGATGCGATTGCCGTTACAGCAGGTCCCGGCTCTTTCACAGGAGTCAGAATAGGTGTTGCAACTGTTAAGGGGATTGCCTTTAATCGTGATATTCCATGCATTTCTGTTTCTGTTTTAGAGGCGATTGCTCATAATTTTTGTGATGAGGATTGCATTGTCTGTGCAGTTATGGATGCAAGACGAATGCAGTTTTATAACGCTTTGTTTGAGGTTAAAAATGGTGTTGTTAACCGCCTTTGTGAGGACAGAGCAATTGCAATTGATGATTTGAGAAATGAGCTTTCTGATTATGACAGGGTTATTGCAGCAGGTGATGGTGCAGAGCTTTTTTATAATAATATCGGACTTGATAATGTTATTTTGGCTGATGAGGAAAAACGCTGGCAGAATGGTGTTGGTGTTTCAAAAGCAGCTTTAAATAAAGAAAAAATTTCAGCAGCAGCCTTAATGCCTGTATATTTAAGACTCAGCCAGGCAGAGCGTGAACTGAAATTGAAAAAAGGAGAATAATAAAATGATTGCTATCGGCAGTGACCACGCAGGTTTTCCGCTTAAGGAGGAAATCCGTAAGTATTTAGAAGAAAAAAATATTGATTACATAGATGTAGGCTGTTATACACCTGAGCGTTTTGATTATGCGATTTCTGCACAAAAGGCTTGTGACAAGATTGTGTCAGGCGAATGCGATAAGGCAATTCTTTGCTGCGGCACAGGTGTAGGTATTTCTATGGCAGCTAATAAGGTTAAGGGTATTCGTGCTTGCTGCTGCAGTGACTGGTTCAGTGCTAAGTATACCCGTGCACATAATGATGCAAATGTGCTTTGTATGGGTGACAGAGTTATTGGTGCCGGCTTAGCAATCGAGCTTGTGGATGTTTTTCTTAACACAGAGTTTGAGGGCGGACGTCATGCCACAAGAGTTGACCAGATTATGGCAATTGAAAAAGGCGAAAAGCTCTATTAAAATTTGATATTTGCGTTTATATTCAGTAGGGGCGGATACTATCCGCCCGCTTTTTTTATAAATTTAAAATTTGCTATTGAAAAAATTTTCTTTATAATGTAATAT
>JAIDEF010000365.1 GCA_029054965.1 Eubacterium sp. | reverse complement strand
CAATGGGGATCATTTTTCCTCCAACACTTGTCCACGCAAGACCATTAACTGTACCAACAAGATTTTCACTGCTGATTTTATCCTTCAGATACTTCTTCTTACCTAAATAATTCTCAATATTTTCATCAGTCACTTTAAATGACTTTTTGCCTTCATCAAGCTCAATAATAGCTTTTCTGCAGAGTGCTGCAATTTCCTTCTCAAGACGACGGACACCTGCTTCACGTGTATAGTAATCAATCACCGAAAGAATACCGCTGTCAGAAATTTTAAATTCCCTTGCCGAAAGACAATGTTTAGCCATTTCTTTTTTCAGCA
Source organism: Eubacterium sp. (assembly GCA_029054965.1). Classification (GTDB taxonomy): domain Bacteria; phylum Bacillota; class Clostridia; order Oscillospirales; family Acutalibacteraceae; genus Eubacterium_R. The sequence continues at coordinate 972 of JAIDEF010000365.1, read as the reverse complement.
AATGATTTTTTGTAATATGAAACTTTTCTTCTGCTGTATATGAATTCAGCTCAATTACCTCCATCCTGTCATAAAGAGGTGCAGGAATAGCAGTTGTATCATTAGCTGTTGTAATAAACATTACCTTGCTTAAATCAAACGGAAAATCTATGTAGTGATCAGTGAATGTATTATTCTGTTCAGGGTCCAATGCCTCCAATAAAGCAGATGACGGGTCACCTTTATAATCATTGCCAAGCTTATCAATCTCATCAAGCAGAATTATCGGATTCATAGAGCCGCTTTTAATAACAGCATCAATTATTCTGCCCGGCATTGCACCAATATAGGTTTTTCTGTGACCTCTGATTTCAGCCTCATCATGAATACCGCCGAGAGCAACACGAACATACTTTCTATTCATAGCAGCCGCAAGCGACTTGACAATTGAAGTTTTACCAACACCGGGAGGACCTGCAAGACATATAATCTGACCATTAAAATCAGGATTTCTTCTATAAACTGCAAGAGCATCAATAACTCTTTCCTTGACCTTGTCAAGCCCGTAATGATCTTTATCGAGCTTTTGACGTGCACGCTTAAGATTAATATTATCTTTTGAAAAAATTCCAAAAGGCAGTTCAAGACATTTATCGAGATAATTTCTTACAACGGTTGCCTCATGTGAACCTAAGGGCATTTTCATAAGCTTGTCGCATTCTTTGAAGAGCCTGTCCTTAATATCATCACTGCATTTCAGCAGACTGACTCTTTCTCTGTATTCATCAGCCTCCTGAACAGGATTCTTACCTTCACCGAGAGTTTCCGCAATAACCTTCATTTCCTCTCTAAGGTAATATTCCTTTTGATTTTTATCAATCTCAGCTTTAACCTTTTCAGCAATCTCCGCCTCAATTTCAAGAGTTGCATTATCCTTTTTCAAAGCTACAAGCAGCTCAGCCATTCTTTTGAAAGAATCATATTCTTCTAAAA
>JAIDEF010000364.1 GCA_029054965.1 Eubacterium sp. | reverse complement strand
GTACTCCACCACCCTATTGAATAATAAATTACTTCTGTTATACTTTAATTGTAGCAAAAAGGAGGATTTATTATGAACAGCAAATCAAATAAAATAATCAAAGGTATATTAATTTTTTCAGTAACATTGTTATCTGGCTTTGGCATTACAGCACTCAGCTTTAACCTGTTTGATGCACTCACACAAAATCAGATGCGTCTGCTTTTTGCAGTTGATATTCTGCTAATTATTGCAGTCGGAATAATTGTATGGTTCATTTACGAATCAGGCAAATTAAAAAAGAAAAAACAAAAGGAATTTGAACAGAGGCATAATGAACGAGTCAAAGCAAAAAACGCTCAAATGAAGGATATTGAAATAATAATTGCTAAAAACAAATATGCTGCTTAGTCTTTAAAAATAACACAAATTATGGTAAAATGCACTTAATTAAAAGTGCATTTTATTTTTTGGTGAATTATATGAATAAGCTTAATTTTTCAAAACATCTTGAAATAAAGGATGTTAAAATCAATGATAAATTCTGGAACAATATAACTGAGCTGGTGAGAACTGAGGTTATCCCTTATCAGTATCTCGCTTTACAGGACAAAATAGAAGGGGCAGAAAAAAGTTTCTGCATTGATAACTTCATCAAAGCAAAAACAGTGAAGCATAAAATACTGCAAGGCAGTATTGTAAAAAAATATCCTGTTGATAAATGGCATTACACTGAAAATAACAGTGAGCCGGAGTCCTTTAAAGGCTGGGTATTTCAGGACAGTGATGTGTATAAATGGATTGAAGCTGTTGGTTATTCATTGCAGAATTTCCCTGACAGTGAATTAGAGAGAAAAGCACTTGAATATATAGATATCATCTGTGATGCCCTGCTTGAAAACGGATATCTCGATACGCTGTATATTATAAATGATATTGACAAAGCATTCACTAATCTTAAGGACCATCATGAGCTTTATTGCTTCGGTCATCTTGCTGAAGGCGCTGTCAGTTTTTATAATGCTACAGGAAATGATAAGCTATTAAAAACCGCTTGCCGATTTGCAGATTTAATTTGTGATACCTTTGGAGAAGATAAAATTAAGGGCTATGACGGTCATGAAATATGTGAAATGGCACTGTTTAAATTATACAAAGCTACAGGTACGAAAAAGTATCTTGATACTGCATTGTTCTTTATTAATGAACGTGGTAAAAAGCCATATTATTACGACAAAGAAAAAGGTATTGAAAGCGACGGAGAAAACTACCATTACAATCAGGCTCATATACCACCGAGAAAGCAAACAGAGGCTGTCGGTCATGCTGTAAGAGGCGTTTATCTTTACAGTGCAATGGCAGATCTTGCAAAAGAGCTGAACGATGATGAGCTGAAAAAAGCCTGTGAAAGCATATGGGATAATATTGAAAATAAAAAAATGTATATTACAGGTGGTATCGGTGCAACCGTTGACGGTGAGGCATTTTCTTTTGACTATGATTTACCGAATGATTTAGCATATTCAGAAACCTGTGCTTCAATCGGTCTGATATTCTTCGCAAGACGGATGAGTGAAATGTCAATCGACAGCAAATACAGTGATGTTATAGAACGTGCATTATATAACACTGTTCTTTCAGGTATGGGTGAGGACGGCAAAAGCTTTTTTTATGTTAATCCGTTAGAAGTGCTGCCGCTCGCAAGTCATAGTGACAGCAGAAAGCGGCATATTAAACCTGTAAGGCAAAAATGGTTTGGCTGTGCCTGTTGTCCGCCTAACCTCGCAAGACTCATTTCCTCACTTAATGAATATATTTATAACGAAAATGACAATACTATATTTGTCAATCAATATATAAGCAGCAGTGCTGTTACCAAACACGGAAATATCAATTTGAAAGAAAATAACGGCGGTTACACTTTAACAACCGATTTTTCTAACAAAGTAAAAATTGCACTTAGAATTCCCTATTGGTGTGACAATTTTGAATTAAACCACAGCTTTGAAATCATTAATGGCTATGCTGTATTTACGGCAATTAATGAAAGCGTGGAAATTAAGCTGAATGCCAAACCAAAAATCATCAGATGCTCAAACAGAGTAAGGGCAAATGTTGGTAAAGCAGCAGTTACATATGGTCCGTTTATATACTGCCTTGAGGAGGCAGACAACGGCTGTGATTTACAGATGCTGTCAATTGATATTTCCAAACAACCTGCACTTAATTATGACGTTATATGTGCAGAGGGATATCGCGAAATACCTGACGGCAGCCTATATATGAACTACTGTGAACCGAGAAAGGAAAAATGCACACTGAAATTCATCCCCTATTATAAATGGGGTAACAGAGGAGAAAACGAAATGTGCATTTATGTCAGAGTTTTAAATGAAAAAGAGCTATAAAGATAAATTTGATAAAATGGCAAATGCACCACTGAGATGGCTGATAACAACGCTTGCAATACCAACAATTCTTACAATGCTTGTGTCTGCTCTATACAACATGGCAGACAGCTATTTTGTAGGAAAGATTGATACAAGCTCAGTTGCATCAATAGGAATTGTTTTTTCTGTTATGACACTACTGCAGGCAATCGGATTTTTCTTCGGCAACGGAAGCGGAATATTAATCAGCACATTGCTTGGTGAAAAGAAAAAGGATTCTGCAAAAATATATGCCAATGTTGCATTTTTTATAGTAATTGTATTGGGTATAATGCTTGCTGTAATTGGTCTTATTTTTTCAGAACAAATAGCGCTTCTTTTAGGAGCAACAAAAACTACCAAAGACCTTGCAGGAGGATATTTAAAAATAATTTTGCTTGGAGCACCTTTTATCCTCGGCTCATTTGTACTGAATAATCAACTGAGATATCAGGGCAGTGCTGTATACTCAATGGTGGGTATTGTAAGCGGCAGCTTAATTAATATCGCCCTTGATCCACTGTTTATATTCAAATTTAATATGGGAGTTAACGGTGCAGCACTTGCAACAATAATAAGTCAGTTAATCGGTTTTATAATATTGATTGCCGGAACCTGCAGAGGAGAAAATATAAGGATATCTTTAAAATCATTTAAACCTAATAGGCAAAATCTTATTGACATTTTTAAGAACGGACTCCCCTCCCTTTCAAGACAGGGAGTGCAGACAATAGCTAATATATGCTTAAACTTTGCTGCAGCACCATATGGTGACAGTGCAATCGCCGGAATGAGTGTGTTCAATAGAGTTATGTTCCTCGGTTTTGCCGTAGTTATCGGTATAGGACAGGGCTTCCAGCCTGTTTGCAGCTTTAATCACGGAGCTAAAAAATATGACCGTGTTTATAATGGCTATAAATTCATTGTGTTAATAAGCAGTGTATTTATAACTATTGCATCAATAGCAAGCTATATTTTTGCACCTCAGCTTATTGGATTATTCCGTGATGATGCGGAAGTTGTAAGTATTGGCGCACAGGCACTGAGATTTGAATGTATTGTTCTGCCGTTAATAGGCTATTGCACATCTTCAAATATGCTTGTCCAGTCACTAAAGCTGCCTGCTAAAGCGACTGCACTTGCACTTGCAAGACAGGGGATTTTTTATGTGCCTCTGATTTTAATTCTTCCGAGAATACTCGGCATAACAGGAATTATACTTGCACAACCGATTGCTGACGGGCTTTCATTTATAATGACAATAATATTAACATCTCCTGTTTTAAGAAAGCTCAAGCTTAAGTCAAAAAAGAGTACAGTTTAGTCCGTACTCTTTTTTGATTTAAGTTTTTATTTAGACTTTTTGCTTTTCAATACATTCATTACAATATAAATAGCTATAAGCAAAGCAATAGTAACGCCCATAATTAAATACATTGTTTCAAGCGGAACATTATTATCAAAAAAATACAGATTACAGTCGACGGAATCCTTGATTGCGTCCACAAATTCGTCAGGGATACCCTGATGAAGCATTTCCTTATAAATTCCGTTCATAGAATGATTACGGACTAACGAGGTGGCATAGCTTCCCGGCAGAAAAGAGATTGCTTTTTGCAGTCCGTCTGAAAACTGGGATATCGGCATATATGCACCGCATACAAAGCCATATCCTGAGCTTACAATTGTGCCCACCGCGGACATCTGACCCTGCGTATTCAAAAAGAAATTAATTATACTTGACAAGGCTGTACCAAACATAACAAGCATAAAAACATCAATAAGCAAAAGCACTACATCTGAAACAGACATATACCAGCCTGTTGCTGCAACATAAGCAAGGCAAATTCCAGTTGCAGTAAAACAAATAACAAGCGTTGATATCAATGTAGCAAAATAATAGCTCATTGCAAGAGCAGAACGCTTTACAGGAGCTATTGTCAAATCCTTTATGCTGCCGTTTACCTTATCCTGTACCATTAGCATATTTGAACAGAAGGCAACTGTAACACAGGACACAGCAAGGATTGATGAAATGAGCTGACCGCCTACAAAACCATTTATGAGCTTATCTGAAATATCAAATCCATCTGGTACTGATGATAAAAATGCATCCTGATATACATTTTTCAAAAACGTAACATAAAGCACCAACAGTATCACAGGCGTGATAAGTGATGTAAAAAACATTCCTTTATCCTTAAAAAAGAGCTTGACGTTTCTTTTTATCAGCAAATTAAGAGTTCTCATTTTTCTCCTCCTGTAAGCTTTTTGCCTGTTACTGCCAAAAAGACATCATCCATTTTACCCTTCGTAATTTCATAATCACGGAATATTTCAGGATGATTAAGAATCAGCTCTGTCGCTGCTTTTGTGTCTTTAACGGAAACACGGTAGGCATCACGGATTTTTTCATAGGAATTGCCAAGCTTTTCAACCTCGGCAGTGCTTACACCGTAAAGTGTAATAAAATCGCCTGTATATGCATTTTTCAATTCCAAGGGTGTCCCCTGTGCTGATATTTTTCCGCTGTCAAGAATTACAACATAGTCCGCTTCGGCTGCCTCCTCCATATAATGTGTTGTAAGGAAAACAGTCATATTTTTTTCTTTTCTGAGAATACCGATTACATTCCAAAGGATTTTTCTGGTCTGTGGGTCAAGACCTGTTGTAGGCTCATCTAAAATCAATATCTTAGGGTTGTGCAGCAAAGCACGGGCAATA
>JAIDEF010000363.1 GCA_029054965.1 Eubacterium sp. | reverse complement strand
ATACCAAATCATTCCCGATTTGTCAACATCTTTTTTCAACTTTTTTAAAAAACTTTTGACTTTTAGCAATTTACACAAAAAATATCAGTTGCATTTGAATTTTTTATTTGTTATAATCATATAACCGCAAAAAGTATGGCAATTAATATAGATATAGTTTATAATATATATATAAATTACAATATTACATTATATAAAAAAGGAGTGATATTGTGCCAATTAGAATTGACAATGAATTACCCGCTAAACAGAATCTTGAGATAGAAAACATATTTGTAATGAGCAATAAAAGAGCCGACACTCAGGATATAAGACCACTTAAGCTCATTATACTTAATCTTATGCCTACAAAGCTTGAAACTGAAACACAGCTTTTAAGACTGCTCAGCAACAGCCCTCTTCAGGTTGATGTTGACTTTCTTCAGGTAAAAAGTCACAAATCAAAAAATGTTTCAAGAATTCATATGCAAAAGTTCTATAGCACATTTGATAATATAAAGAATAATAAATATGATGGTATGATTATTACAGGGGCACCTGTTGAGCATCTTGCCTTTGACGAGGTTGATTACTGGGACGAGCTTTGTATGATTATGGAATGGAGCAAAACAAACGTTTACAGCACCTTTCATATTTGCTGGGGAGCTCAGGCAGGACTATATTATCACTATGGTATAAATAAAAAACCGCTTGATAAAAAAATGTTCGGCATATTCCCGCACAAATCTCTTGATGTTACACATCCTCTTATGAGAGGACTTGATGATGAATACTATGTTCCCCATTCAAGACACACAACAGTTGACAGGCAAGATATTGCACAGGTTAAGCAGCTTCAGATAATTTCATACAGTGATATTGCGGGCGTACATATTGTTTCCGACATGGATTGCAGACAGTTTTTCGTTACAGGTCACAGTGAATATGACCGTGATACACTTGCAAGAGAGTATTTCAGAGATAAAAATAAAGGGCTTGATATTGAAAAGCCTTATAATTATTTTCCGAATGATGACGAAAACCTTGTGCCGAATATGAGCTGGAAAAGCAGTGCGAGCATCATCTTTTCAAACTGGCTTAATTATTTTGTATATCAAAAGACACCTTATGATTTAAGTCAATTATAAATGGACAAACACCCGGTATTTATTACCGGGTGTTTTTTATGTCATTAGCTTACGGAGCTTTTTCAGTATTGCTTTTTCACGTCGGGACACCTGTACCTGTGATATACCGAGCCTTTCTGCAGTCGCCGCCTGAGTACAGCCCTTATAATATCGGCAATCTATAAGCACTTGTTCATCGGGCGATAAGTGAGAGAGAAGCTGAGATACAGAAATCCTGTCAAATAATTGGTCACTCTCATCAATCGGAATATCAATTGTGCTTTCTCCATCCTCACCAAAGGAGTTAAGTGAAAGCATTGGTGTAATAACATTAAGTATTTCCGCAGTTTCCTCCGCTGAAACATCAAGCAATTGTGCAAGCTCACCAACAGTCGGCTCTCGAAGATTGGTTTTAATAAATTTATCTCTGACAGACTGTGCTTTGATAGCCTTTTCTTTAAGCGAGCGGCTGACCTTGATTGCACCGCCGTCACGAAAAATCCGCTTAATTTCACCCATAATCACAGGCACGGCATAGGTTGAAAAAGCAAAGCCCTTGCTTTCATCAAAATTATCAACTGCTTTTATCAGACCGATGCAGCCGTTTTGAAATAAATCTTCATAATCGACTCCCCTGCCCTTAAACCTTGCAGCAATTGAATGAACTAATCCGATATTGTTTTCAATTTTTTCTTCACGGGTAAGGGTTACCATTTTGCCTTACCCTCTATTTTTTTTGATAATACAACAGTTGTGCCCTTGTCCAATTTAGAACGGACACGAATTGAATCACAAAAGCTTTCCATAACTGTAAAGCCAAGTCCTGCTCTGTCACCCTCACCTGTAGTAAATAAGGGCGTCATTGCTTTATCAATATCAGGAATACCGCAGCCTTTATCCCTGATAGTTACTTTTACAATATTAGAATCACTTATCTGACCTGTGATATAAATTTTTCCGTATGTATTTTTATATGCATGAACAATGCAGTTCGTTACTGCTTCACTTACTGCCGTTTTCAAATCTGCAAGCTCCTCAAGTGTAGGGTCAAGCGGTGTAATAAACGATGACACCACAACACGTGCAAAGCTTTCATTTATACTCTTACTGTCCACGGTTAATCGAAACTCGTTAATCTTCTTCATTTTTCTGCTCCTTAATTATTGCTATTCTTCCAAGTCCGGCAAGCTCCATAATCTTTTTTACCTGAGTGGTAACATTTTTTATTTCAACACTGCCTGATGGTATCATTGACTGCATAAGTCTGTAACGTCCCATAACAAGTCCGATGCCCGAAGAGTCCATAAAGGTAACATTTCTGAAATCAATTATCAAATGTGCAGGTTTTTTGAATTTTATTGCACTGTCAATCTTCTCCCTAACATCCACTGCGGTGTGATGATCAATTTCACCGATAAGATAGGCGATTACAACACTGCCGCTTGACTCGACTGTAACATTCATATATGCTCAACTCCAAAAAAATAAAACCAGTTTGTTACAATAGTAACAGACCGGTTTTAAATTTTTTATCATATTTTGGTGCTAATTAAGCTCTTTTATAATTTCTCTTATGAGATAGAAGGAGCCGCACACTAAATCAAGTCCTTTTTCCTTTGCATAGTATAATGCTGCAACAGGTGCATCAACAGCTACAACATCATCACAATACTTTGAAGCAATGCATTTCAGCTCAAATGCAGACATAGCACGAGGATTACTTACAGTTGTGGTGATAATCCTTTTGCAATGGGGTGCAACAACAGAAAGATAACCGTCAACATTTTTATCCTTCATCATGCCGATAAGAGCAACATTGTCATTAAGTAATCCGTCAAGAGCCTGTGCTGCATCAACATTGTGACCGCCGTCAACCAGAATTTTGCCGTCCTCAGCACTTGTCTGTCTGGCGTCAGGCGTATAAAGTGTGACACCAACATTAAGTCCCAGCTCATAAACAGCGTTCGCTGCAGTATGGAGATTTTTTGCAAAAAACGGTTCCTCACTATCGCACAACACTTTGACAAGCTTTGCATTTTTTTCGCTGCAGACCTGTTCAAAGATATGCTCAACCTGAGGGTTGGGATAAAGAACACAGGTGCAGTTTTCTTTAATAATACCTGCTTTTTCCATAGCAATCTCTTCAATGGTTTCACCAAGGAAATTGGTATGGTCAAGTGCTATTGATGTAATAACAGCAAGATTTTCCTTTTCAACATTAGTGGAATCATTCAAGCCGCCCATTCCGCATTCAACCACAGCATAGTCAACCTTTTTATCAGCAAAATACTTATACATAATTGCAGTGAGCATTTCAAACTCCGTGCAGTCATTATGCTGATATTTTTCAATATAATGAGCCAAATCATCCTTGCTGATATATTCACCATCAGTCTGAATCTGCTCTCGGTAGCTGTATATCCAGGGAGAAGTAAAAAGTCCTGTTTTATAACCATTATTTTTTAAAGTGTCGGCAATTGTATAAGCAACGGTGCCCTTGCCGTTCGTGCCTGCAATATGAATGATTTTTAATTCATTCTGCGGATTTCCCATTTCATCAAGCAGCTTTGAAATACGAGCAAGCCCCGGCATAATGCCAAGGCTTTGCTTGTTTAATATGATGTTTAAAGCTTTATTATAATTCATTTATTCACCAAGAGAATTAATTGAGTTTTTAATGTTTGCAATTTTTTCTTCAAGCTTTGCAGCATCCTCTTTATTCTGTGCAACAACCTTTTCAGGTGCTTTATTTACAAAGCCGGGATTAGAAAGCTTCTTATTGATAAAATCAAGCTTATCCTGTGCCTGAGCAAGCTCTTTTTCAAGACGCTTTCTTTCAGCCGCAAAGTCAACAAGATCACCCATTGGAATAAAGATTTTTGCATCATCAGTAATGATAGTAACCGTGTTGCCAAGAGCGTCAAAGGTGTCACCAACTACAACTTCGTTAGCAGATGCAAGACGCTTAACAAAATCTGCGCCCATATTGAATGTATCAGCAAAAGCCGTTTCAATATAAACGGTTGCCTTTCTGCTTGGAGGAATATTCATTTCACTGCGACGGTTGCGGATTGCACGAATAGCCTTCATAATTCTTTCCATCTCCGCCTCATCCGCAGAGAAAGAAAGCTTTTCGTCAAACTCCACCCACTTAGAAATCATAATTGCTTCGTCATCATGAGGAATAGCCTGATAAATTTCTTCTGTGATAAACGGCATAAACGGATGAAGCAGTTTAAGAATATCAGTTAAAACATAAACAAGAACTGAAATAGCTGTACTCTTTCCTGTCTTATCCTCGCTCTGTAATCTGATTTTTGCAATCTCAATATACCAATCACAGAATACGTCCCATATGAAATCATAAAGCTTCTGTATAGCAATACCAAGCTCAAACTTTTCAAGATTATCCGTAACATCCTTTGCAAGTGTATTAACCTTGGAAACAATCCACTTATCCTCAATAGCTAAATCATTTGGCAGTCCGTTATATTCAAATTCATCGTCAAGATACATTAAAACAAAACGTGCTGCGTTCCAAAGCTTATTGGCAAAGTTACGGGATGCCTTAACCTTATCATCTGAAAAACGCATATCGTTACCGGGTGAATTACCTGTTGCAAGCGTAAAGCGAAGAGCATCTGCACCGTACTCATCAATAATTTCCAGAGGGTCTATACCATTGCCTAAGGACTTAGACATTTTTCTTCCCTGTGAATCACGAACAAGACCGTGAATTAAAACAGTATCAAAAGGAATATTATCTGTATGCTCAACTGCGGAGAAAATCATTCTCGCAACCCAGAAAAAGATAATATCATAGCCTGTAACAAGTGTATTTGTCGGATAGAAATATTTAAGCTCATCAGTGTCCTCAGGGAAACCAAGAGTTGAGAAAGGCCAGAGAGCTGATGAGAACCAGGTGTCAAGAGTGTCCGGATCCTGATGAATATGCTCGCTGCCGCAATGTGCACAACACTTAACATCTTCCTTGGAAACAGTTACGTCACCGCATTCATCACAGTAC